>CAZPWZ010000023.1:0-14336 GCA_964590675.1 uncultured Draconibacterium sp. | reverse complement strand
TCAAACTGCTGGCCAACCTTGTCAAGCATATACTCAGCCTGCTTGTATTTTACCGACATTCTTTCAGCATCCACAGCGCGGCGTTCCATTTCCGATGCATGTTCGCACATCGGTTCGTACACCTCCCTGGAAACCGACGGGGCATGATGCATGTAATCGAACAGCAGCCGGTGTACCATCAGGTCCGGATAACGGCGGATCGGAGAGGTAAAATGAGAATAAAACTGGAAAGCAAGTCCATAGTGTCCGATGTTGTTAGTTGAATAATAGGCCTTTGACATCGTTCGGATGGCAATGGTTTCAATCATCGTCTCCGTTCCGGTACCCTTGATATCACTGAATAACTTGTTGAAAGAGTCGGCAAGCGATTTTTTCGAGCTGATTTTCAGTTTGTATCCCAGTCGTTCCACAAACTGGGTGAAATTTTCAAGCTTCTCTGGGTTTGGTGTATCATGAACCCGGTAAACGAAGGTTTTAACAGCCTGGTTTTCCCTCTTTTTACCAATGGATTCAGCTACCTTCCGGTTGGCAAGCAACATGAAGTCTTCGATCAGCTTATTCGCATCTTTCATCTCCCGGAGATAAATACTCAACGGACGGCCCAGGTTGTCGAGTTTAAACCGTACCTCCTGGGTTTCGAAATTAAACGAACCCTTCTGGAAGCGCTCCTCCCGGAGTTTCAGGGCCACCGTGTTCAGTATGGCAATCTCCGGAGCATATTCTCCTGTTCCCGATTCAATGATAACCTGGACCTCCTCATACGAGAAGCGGCGGTTTGATCTTATCACGGTCTTGCCGAACCATTCTGAATAGATCTTTGCCTTTTCATCCATTTCAAAAACAGCCGAAAAGCAAAGGCGGTCCTCTCCCTGCTTCAGCGAACAGAGTCCATTTGACAAACGCTCCGGGAGCATCGGAATCGTGCGGCCGACCATATACACCGAAGTTCCCCGCTCCACTGCCTCATCATCGATGGCCGATCCTGGTTTTACATAATAGGACACATCGGCGATGTGCACCCCGATCTCCCAATGACCGTTATCAAGGGATTTCAGTGAAATGGCGTCATCGAAATCCTTGGCATCCTCGGGATCGATGGTAATCGTGAAAACCGGCCTGAAATCCCTGCGTTTTGCAATCTCAGACTCAGGTATTGCATCGGGGAACGCGGCAGCTTCCTTTTCGGCTTTGGGCGAAAAAGACAGTGGGAAATCTATTTCGGCCAGGATCGACTGCATTTCCACCCGGTCATCGCCCGGCTTTCCAAGAACCTCCTTCACTTCACCGAATGGATTTGCCGATTGGGCCGGCCATTCTGTTATGACAGCCACTACCTTCTGACCGTTTTTAGCACCGTTCAGTTTGGAAATGGGGATAAAAATATCGACAGGCATGGTGGCGTTGTCAGGCCTGAGAAAGGCGAAGTTTTTTGAGGTTTCAATTGTACCGACGAATTGCTTTTTATTCCGCTTGATGATCTCGGCAACCTCTCCCTCCAGTTTGTGTCCTTTCCGCCTTGGAAAAATGAAAACCTTTACCTTATCGCCATGGAGGGCATGATTGGTATTTGTTGCAGCGATAAAAATGTCTTCCGCCTTGTCATCGGGAATTACATAAGCCTTTCCCGTTTGTTTCATGTCAACAGTGCCGGTAACCGAGGTAACAACCTCCTTTTCAAACCGCGGACTTTCCTGGTTGATCTGGTATTTGCCCCGTTTGCTCATGGCAAGTTCCTGGTTCTTGTATAATTGCCCGATGATCAGGCTGATCAGGTCCTTGCTTGCGCGGTCCTTGATCCCAAGCCTTGCGGCTACCTGCTTGTAGTTGAAACTGCTGTAAGGATTACTCAGAAAAACATCCAGCACCGACTTTACAAAGGTGTTCTTCTCCAAACCGCTTAAACTTTTCTTTTTGCCCATGATTTCAAAATTAAAGTAATCTGTATATAACTCGCTTTACCCCTGCCTGTAGGCCAGCTCATCTTTTTCCCAACTTACCATAGCCTATCCCCTCCCGGGAATGGCTGCCAGCAGCATCCTGGTATAATCTGTTTGCGGATTGGCATAAACCTGGTCAGCCTCCCCCATCTCCTCAATCTTTCCGTCCTTCATCACGATCAGCCGGTCCGACATATATTTAACCACAGAAAGGTCATGGGAAATAAAGATGTAGGTGAGGCCAAAATCCTTTTTCAGATCATTCAGCAGGTTTAGAACCTGCGCCTGGATGGATACATCGAGGGCCGAAACAGATTCATCACAAATGATCAGCCGCGGTTCGACGGCCAGTGCCCTGGCAATGCAGATCCGCTGACGTTGTCCGCCCGAAAACTCATGGGCATAGCGATGGTAGTGCTCGGGTTTCAATCCGACTTTTTCAAGCAAATCAATTACCCGGTCTTTTCTCATATTGTCATTCTGATGCAGTTTGTGCACCTTCATCGGTTCAAGAATGGCCGGACCAATGGCTATCCTTGGATTCAACGAGCTATAGGGATCCTGGAAAATGATCTGCAGGTCCTTACGGAGCTTTTTCAGCTTGCCGGCCGTCAGTTTCGTGATGTCCTCGTCCTGGTAAATGATTTTACCCTCTGAGGCGGGAATAAGCTCAAGTACAACCCTGGCCAGCGTGGTTTTTCCGCTTCCCGATTCACCAACAATGCCCAATGTTTCACCCGGATAGACAAAAAATTCCGCTTTGTCAAGCGCAGTAAAGGAACCGAATTTTTTCCCAAGGTTCTCCACTTTTAAAATGGGTTCCTGTGAATAGATTCGCTTATGGTCCTGTGTTCTTTCAGCAGCAGTTATCACAGCCCTGGATTCGGCCTGTTCCGTCAATAGATAATTTTCAATGGTCGGAAGCCGCATCAAACGCCTGTCGAGCGGTGGCCGGCAGGCAAGTAAACCACGGGTGTAAGCCTGGCGGGGATTCTGGAAAATATTTGTAACTGTCCCCTCCTCTACCACCCGGCCTTTATTCATGACCAAAACCCGGTCGGCAAATCCATGAACCAGCCCGAGATCATGGGTGATAAACAAGATGCTCATATTGCGCGACCGTTGTAAGCTTTTCATCAGATCCAGGATGGTTTTCTGGACGGTGACATCCAGTGCGGTAGTGGGTTCGTCGGCAATAAGGATGTCGGGGCTGCATGAAATAGCCATGGCGATCATCACCCGCTGCTTCTGTCCGCCCGAGAGCTGGTGCGGATAGGATTTTAACACTTCAGCCGGTCTCGGAAGCCTGACTTCGTTGAACAGTTCCAGCGTCTTTTCACGGGCCTGTTTCTTTGAAAATCCAAGGTGCGTCCTGAGACTTTCCATAACCTGGTCGCCACATGTGTATACCGGGTTCAGGGAGGTCATCGGCTCCTGGAAGATCATCGATATTGAACGCCCCCGGAGCTGTTGAAGTGAGGATTCATCAAATAACAGGATATCCCGGGCTGGTTTTTCACCTGTTCTGAAGAGGATCTCTCCTTTTGATATGATCCCCGGAGGCATCGGGATCAGTTTTAATACCGCCAGGGCTGTAACTGTCTTTCCCGATCCCGACTCGCCCACTACGGCCAGCGTTTCTGCCTCATGCAGCCGGAAGCTTACATCATCAACAACCTGCTGGATTTTATGATCAGATTCAAAACTGACGGATAAATTGCGCACGTCAAGCAAAGGAACGGACTTCATTTCCAGGCTAAATTTTAATCAAACCTACGTGATTTTTTTCAATTGTGGCTCCATTTTTAAAAATATCGCCACCCGAACCTTCACCTTTTGGGTGTTTGGGCGATTAAGCAAAAACAAACCAAATGATCTATCTCAGTGATTTCATTTCGCTCATTTTCCCCAGGATATGTGCCGGGTGCGGCAACAGCCTCTGGAACAAAGAAGTGGTGCTTTGCCACTCCTGCGAATACCACCTGCCCAGGACTAATTTTCATTTTCTACATGAAAACCCGGTTACGCGGATGTTCTGGGGAAGAGTGCATCTCGAAACAGCCGCCGCATTTCTCTATTTTAACAAGGGAAATAAAGTTCAGCGCTTGATTCACCAGTTAAAATATAAAGGGAAAAAAGAGATAGGCATTTTCCTCGGGAACCGGTATGGCCAGGAATTGAAATATGCTCCCTTGTACAATGCCGCGGATGCAATTATCCCTGTACCTCTTCACAGGAAAAAGTACATGCAACGTGGATTTAATCAAAGTGAACAGTTTGCCATCGGGCTGTCAGCCTCTATGCATATTCCTGTTCACAGGCATCTGCTTGAACGAACCCGGGCAAATGAAACGCAAACCAGGAAATCACGATTCAGCAGATTTCAGAATGTGAGTAATATATTTTCAGTCAAACATCCTGACGATTGGTCCGGCAAACACCTGATCCTGGTAGATGATGTCGTTACGACCGGTGCCACCCTGGAGTCATGTATCATGGCCCTGGCATCGATACCGGATGTGAAGATCAGCATTGCATGCATTGCCACAACATTACACTGATCCTCTCCTAAAATCTGCCACCCAGTATTGCTGTCCTTTTAGTCCGGGTTACCTTTCCATCTGGTACGATTATTTCAGTAACGATCACATAAATGCCTATCGGCGCCTTGCTTCCTGATGCTGTCATCCCGTCCCAAATAAAAAATGCTTCGCTGCCGGCTAAAACATTGTTGGCCAATTGCCTGATGAATCGTCCCCTGGCATCATAAACCGACATGTTAACAGCACAATCCTGATCCACCAGTCGAAGGATGACGGTGAGCAAATCATTGTACCCGTCATTATCGGGCGAAAATATTTCAGGTGTAATGGTTATCTCATGGCCTGTTGCTCCCGGGAAAACCCAATGGGAGTTTTGGAATGCCGGTGTGGCAAACCCTGCAGTTTCAGCCGCTGAATGCCAGTTGTTTTTATCAACGGAGGACATGTCGGGATGGGTCCGTTCAAGTGAAACACCCTCCCTTGAAACCAATAAAGGGTAATGCATATCAGGACCATAATGCATCCTGTCAACGATTTCCAGGTTGTCCCGCCGGGCAATGATCACGGTGCCCGAATCATCTCCGAACACAGGAAATCCTGCCATGCCTATGATATTCTCAGGCGACGGGGAATGATACTTTTCAAGGATGTTTTCCCGGCCGGATGTCATTGCGATATAATCACCGGGAAATAAAACACAACCTTCCGGCATCATTGGCATGGCACCCGGAAGGAGACCTGTAGTGGTGTCACTGCTCGAAAGAACAAGCGACTGCAAATCGATTACCTTCTCCGATCTGTTGTATAATTCAATAAACCTGGATCCTCCGCCTGCAGGATCTGAAAGAACCTCGTTGATGATGATATCATGACCTGATACGATATCAGGTATGGCAAACCGGACAGCAACAGCAGAATCGCAGAAGTTACCCGCGCAATCTTGTAAATTTTCCGAAACACGGAGCCTGTAGGTATTGCTATGCATAAACACTGCGTTAAATAACAACTCTGCCGATGTGAATGCCGGTGATACCGGGACCACCCTGGCAGGGTGTATGTCGCCCGGGCTGATAATCCAATTATTGGGAGATAACATTGAAACGCTGTCCATTGATTCCGAAAAAGTTACCTTCAGCAATGAGGAGTCTGATATTACGGCCCTGACCAAAATGGGCGGATCAAGGTCAGGATTGTCCTTACACGCAGCGTTAATTTTTCCGGGCGTACCTCCTGCAGCATCCCTGGATGCTTTCCAGTTATTGCTGCATCCGCAGGGATTCCCCGGATCAGTCATCTCAAGCGACCACCCTCCCTCCTCTTTAAACGAACCTTCGAACCAGCCGGGGCTATATGAAACCGAATGAATTACATGATGCAGTGCGTCATTTAGGGTAAGGGTGGTGCCTTCATTCGACAATGAGCTGGCAGAGGTGAAAACAAGTGCACAGTTCGCATAATTTTGGTAGGCTGAATCCTTTGAAACCAGCAAATAGCCCTTGGGATGTATCGTCAGGGGGGGCAACGGTTTTGTATTGTTACCGAATTTCAGACTCCAGTTCCTGAGGCTGACCGGAAATCCGGTCCGGTTAAATAACTCGACATATTCTCCGTTGGGCAATGCTACCGGGGGATCGGGATCGGCCATGATTTCATTGATCAGGATATCATATGCAACGGGATGGTAAAAACAAACCTGCACCACTGTGTCAGGCATGATGTTTCCCGAAAGATCAACCATGTTGCGGATAACCAAAGAATCCAGCGTGGCTTCCTGGATGGCTTCCTGGAAATGCAGGACAACCCGGGCCGGCTGCTGTAAATCAAGTTCCACTGAATCGGGAATGGTTCCTGTCGAATTGAGCTGGTAATTTGAAGGGTTTTCTGCGGCACTCTTTTGAATGGCCTCGGAAAAATTAAGCAGGATAGTTGTTCCGCTCACCACCTCCTGCGCAAGAACCATTGGATGGATGGAATCCAGGATAATCGGCCCGATATAGAAATCATCGAACCAGATCTTCGTCGCATTGCTGGAAGTGTACCTGCAGTATACACCGCACCATCGGGATAAATAATGAGTGCTGTCGAAAAATGTTCCTTCCGTGAAATAATTATAGCCCCCGGTTGTATCCATTCTCATTTCCCAGGCGCCATGTTCATCACAGGTAATTTTAAAACGCATGATATTTGTTGAATGGTTTGTTTTATAAGATTTTACACTGAATAATTTCTCAATAATGACTCCCTTTTGTTTCATGATGAAAATGGAATCATCTGCTCCTCCTGCCTGGAGGAAAAATCCATTTACATTCGAACGGAGTGCCGCGGTATCGGCCGCAAGATAGAATCTTGCGTGGTTATTGGCTGAAGTGTTGAAGGAAAGTTTCATCCAGAAATTCCATTCCGTGTTTTTAACACGGCAATTTGGGGTAACCAGCACAGCGGTTTCGCTTCCTGTGGTGCTTAAATGGAGCTGCAGCAGGGAGTTTGTCTCAAAATGCACGGTATCGCCAATCCAGGAAGGATTTTCCGTGAAATTGCCATCGGTAAAAGAATCTGTCACCTGTGCGGTTGTGATGCTGGAAATGCAGGCAATACATAGGGTGCAGAATGCCCATTGAATGAAAAAATAAACAGTTTTCATATACGGAATTTCAGGCTTAATCAGGAATTCTTCAAAAAGTCGTTGAATTGTTGATAACAATCGCAGTATATAGCAGATCAACTTGCTGCTAACCAGTTCCTGTCGGGCAATTAATTTTCTTTACCTTTGCAAAAACTGGATTTTATGAAACTGGCTGTCGTTGGAGCAACCGGGTTGGTTGGCCGGGAAATTCTCAAAGTACTTGATGAGCGCAAAATTTATCCCGATCTCTTTATTCCCGTGGCTTCCGAAAAATCGGCCGGTCTTCCCCTGACCTTCAACAATCATAATTATTTGATCCGGACCCATGAGCAGGCCATTGCGGAAAAGCCTGAGGTGGCCATATTTTCTGCCGGATCAGCCACTTCCAGGGAATGGGCTCCACGTTACGCGGCTGCAGGAATAACCGTCATTGATAATTCGTCGGCCTGGCGGATGAATCCTGAAATTCCACTGATTGTGCCCGAGATCAATGCATCTGTGCTGACAGGCAGTCATAAAATCATTGCCAATCCCAACTGCTCAACGATACAGATGGTTTTAGTCCTGGCCCCGTTACACAAGCAATATCAAATCAAGAGAATTGTCGTATCAACCTACCAGTCGGTCACCGGCACCGGGGCAAAAGCGCTGAGACAGCTGGAGAATGAACGCAGGGGCATAACTGGTGAAATGGCCTACCCCTACCCGATCGACCTGAACCTTTTCCCCCACGGCGGCGACTTCCTGGAAAACGGGTATACATCGGAGGAGATGAAGCTGGTTCATGAAACCCATAAGATCCTTGGTGATTATTCGATCCGGATCACGGCCACCATTGTCAGGGTGCCTGTTATAGGTGGTCATTCCGAGGCCATCAACCTCGAATTCGAACACGATTTTCAGCTCGGGAATGTTGTTACTCTTTTAACAAACACCCCCGGGATCATCCTGCGTGATGATGTGAAAAACAACATCTATCCGATGCCCCTCGATGCGGCCGGTAAAGATGATGTGTTTGTCGGACGGATTCGACGTGATGAATCGCAGCCCAATTCCTTGAATATTTTTGTCGTCGCGGATAACCTGCGAAAGGGAGCTGCCACCAATGCCGTACAGATTGCAGAATATCTTTCCACGCATGGCCTGCTCGGCTATTGATATATCTCAATTTACAAGTTGATTAAAAAGGCAAATAAAATTGCTTTATGTCAATTTAGTGTTATCTTTGTCTGCATATCTAAAAAATCTGGCATCTACAGTCATCCCCGATGGTAAATAAATTACATCATTCATCCAATTGCGCTGATTGTAACTGCAAATCGTCCATCTTTAATAATTTAAGTCCGCTGGAAATCGAGTTGATCAACAGCAGCCGGTTCCAGGTCAGCTATAAGGCGGGTGAGATCATCTTTAAACAAGGCACGCCATCTCCATATTTTGTTTGTGTCACTTCAGGCCTTGCTAAAATATATATAGAGGGCTACGGAAAGAACCTGATCCTTGCACTGGTAAAACCAATCGATTATATCTTTGGCCCGGGTATTTATGTTGACAACCGCCATTATTATTCTGCTGCTGCCGTTGAAGACTCCACAGCCTGCCTTGTTGATGTCAATATTTTTAAAAAACTGATCCGCGAGAATCCGGATTTTGCCGAAGAGTTCATTAAACGGATCTCACTTCAGTCAATTTTTAATTTTGACCAGGTGATCAGCCTGACCCAGAAGCAAATGCACGGGCGGATTGCAGATGTGATCTTCTACCTTTCCGATAAGATATACTGCCAGAATCCCTTTGACATGACAATTTCACGCCAGGACCTCGCCGATCTGTCGGGGATGTCGAAAGAGAGCGCCATCAGGATCTTAAAAGAATTTAAAGAGGAGGGTATTCTCACTACATCCGGTAATTCCATGGAGATCCTGAATACAAAACAGCTGCGCCAGATAAGCGAAACAGGCTGATAAAAGTTTCACAGCCAGGTCGCTTCCCAGCTCCCGGGATCAAAATTCACCGGATTTTCCTATTCCTTTTTACATATATTTATATAGTGATTGATATATGTCAACGAAGTATTGAGATATATCAGTTATTATATTAACAAATCTCACCAACTTATTAACAGGCCCCTTCATAAACTTCGATATTTTTGTTCCCGAAACAATTTGCACAAGTTGTCAGCTGCATAAACGTATTATTAACAAAAACTGTAAGAGTATGAAAAATTTACAAAAATTGCTTTTTGCCGCCGGATTGATGATCGTGGCAGCAAGTTTAATGTTGACCTCCTGTACCAAGGAAGGCACCCAGGGTGCCACAGGTCCTGCCGGTAAAGATGGTACAGACGGAAAAGATGCAAGTGAAACTTGCAAACAATGTCACGCAAAGGCTGTTGTTGATGCAATTGCTATTGAATTCCAGTTATCAAAGCATAACTGGGGTATCGCCGCATTTGAAGAAGCCGGAAATGCCTCCTGTGGTCCCTGCCACCTGCATAAAGCTTTTACCTATGTCGTTGACAACCAAACTCCGTCAACCTTTACCTTCAATGAAACAACAAAAAAATGGGTGAATAACTATTCAGCCAATGCTGCCAACGCCCTTGGCGCAATCGGTTGTTTTACCTGCCACAGCAGTTTGCACACTACCTACGGCATGTCAGATATTGCGCTTACCACGGTAGCACCGGTTCCCATGACGATGTGGGGTGGAGCAAAAACCATTGATCTGCCTGCTGATGGCGGTTCAAGTAACTTATGCGCAAAATGCCACCAGCCACGTCCGCTCGTTGCAACTGCTACGTATGACCCCGCAACCAGGTTGATAAACTACGACTCGCTGAGGGATTATCCGGCCGTTGTATTCTATGACACCACAGCGGGTGCTAAAAATGTTAACATCAGGCCTTCATACAGGATGCACGTGCATTACGGCACCGTGAGCGCTGTATATGCCGGAGTTGGTGGTATTGAGTATTCCGGTACCCGTACCTATGAGAATTCCCCGCATACCGCGCTTGCCTCTTGTTCGGATTGCCACCAGGCTCAACCTATGACAGGTGTTGCCGGCGGACATGCCTTCAATATGAGGAACGCCATTGAGTCAGCTTTGACTGGAAGCACATCATGGAACTTTAACGGTTGCAACACAGCCGATTGTCATGCTGCAAATCCGCTCGATGCCAATTCCGGCAAATTCAAAGATACAAGGGCTGAAGTGAAAACACTGCTCGATGAACTCGCAGCCAAGATCAACAACACCGGTGGCGCTGCAGATATCCTGCATAAGGAAACTGCATCCTCGAACCTCTGGGCTGGTATCACCACCAACAATTATGACGGCTACCTGGATATCTATGATGCCGGTACCAATCCAAACGGTTACTGGAGAAATCCTGCCGGACCGAATACCGCCCCGAACAATACAAAACCCAAATTCCCCAAACTGCTCAATGTTCAGGTTGGTGCCATGGTCAATTTCCAGTTCTGTTTACGGGAGTATAGCTTAGGTATTCACAATACCCTCTATGTAAAAGCTCTTTTGAAAAATTCGATTGAAGAGATGACAAAACAAGGCTTCTAATTTGATCCTTGTTTCAAAAAAAGGCTTCAGGGATTCATCCTTGAAGCCTTTTTTAAATTTATTTTATTTTTCCCTGAATAAATCATTAATTTTATTTGCCTTACTTTTCACATATACTTGCAACTGATCCATGCGATCCGAAGAATAAAACCAAAAGGAATCGTTTTTTCATGAAAATAAAGCCCGATTAAAAACAAGAAACAAACATCAACGCCTGGAATTTATTAAGATCATACTTTAACCTGAAACCCCTTAACCTTAAATATATGCAAAAGTTTAAACTGATCAACTTGATTTCCATTCTTTTGGGAATTTTTCTGCTTGGTGCATGCGAATATGCAACCATCCAGCCGGATACGCCCCCGCCGCCTCCTCCTCCCGGGGACACAACCAGTTTTTCCCTTGAAATTCAACCGATATTTAACGACAAATGTGTTGCATGCCATAAAGGCTCGACTCCTCCCGATCTGAGAGAAGGTAGCTCATATCAAAGTCTGTTTGATAACAACCTGGTTGTTAAATCCAATCCTGAAGCCAGTGTTTTATATACCTGTGTTCAGCCTGGCGGATCAATGGCCGCGTACGGGACCACTGCGAATAATCTCCTGTTTTATTACTGGATCCAGGAGGGAGCAAAGAACAATTAATCCCGGCATGTCGATAGTATTCACTTTAAAAAAAGAAAACAATGCACACAACAATATCTATCATGAAAAGAATCTTACTTGGAATGATCATGCTGGTTTCAGGATTGGGCTACACAGTTGCACAGGATACCATCCCGGCTGAACCCGAAGTAACCGAAAAACCGCTGGCCAAAGCAGCCTTCGAAAGCGGTATATGCATGGATAATATCACCGTGTCGATCCCCCCCGCACAAACCCTGGAATTTGTATTGCAACACCGCTTCGGTACGATTCAGCAAAAATGGTCCGACCTTTGGGGTATCTGGGGCGCTGCAAACATCCGCTTTGGATTGAATTATTCTATTACCAAGGACCTGATGGTCGGTTTTGGGACTACGAAAATCAACCGCCTCCAGGATCTGCAGATCAAATACACCTTCCTGCATCAGCGTAAAGGTGGATTCCCGCTTACGATTGCAGCCTATATTAATTATTCACTCAGCGCTGTAAATAAAGATTATTATGGCCCTGATTACAAATTTATTGACCGCCTTGCCTTTTACCATGAAATCCTTTTTGCACGCCGTTTTTGCAAGGAATTTTCAGCCCAGCTTGGTCTTAGCTATACCCACCTGAATAAGGCTGACGGAAAGGTTGATACAAGCCAGAATATTGTAAGAAACGATGCCCTTGCTTTCTCATTGCTCGGCAGGATCAAGGTAAGCCCGCAATCATCAATCGTTTTATCCTATACCCAGCCCATTATCTTAAATTACGATCCGGCTTTTATTGTAAGGGATGGTTATGATTTTATGGAAATTCCGAAAGACAAAGCACCTTATGCAAATATATCCCTTGGGTGGGAGATCGCAACCAGCACCCATGCATTTCAATTGTATCTTTCGGCCGCACAAGGTATTTTGCCATCAGAAGTCGTAATGCACAACACCAACAACTTTTTTAATGGCTTCATTCTTGTAGGCTTTAATATGACCCGTTTATGGGGTTTTTAACTTATTCAATTCTTGTTTCACCTAAAATTCAATGAAGTATGAAAAAATCACAAAAAATCGCAACAGTTTTGGCAGGTGCTCTCCTTGCCATATTTTTCCTTTTTGGCAATACAGCCCAAGCCCAGCAGACAAAAGCCAAACCATGGCCGGTACCCGATAAGGACAAGGCCATGAAAGCCCCGGCAAAAGCTGATGTTGCCACCGGTAAAGAGCTTTGGGCAAAACATTGCAAATCATGCCACGGAAGTAAAGGTTTGGGCGATGGTCCTAAATCTGCAGCTCTTAAGACTTTTGCAGGTGATTTCTCTTCAGCCGCCTTCCAGGCAGGTACCGACGGAGAAATTTTCTACCGCACAAACAAGGGTCGCGATGAAATGCCGGCTTATGAAAAGAAAATTCCCGACGCAAATGATCGCTGGGCATTGGTTGCATACATGCGCACTATGAAAAAGTAACTGCATGATGATTCAACAATGATTCGCAGAATGGGTGTTAACGGGGATATTCCCGTTTTCACCCATTTCTTTTTCCTTACCAACCCGATTAACTACCTACATCTATTACTATGATTTACAAAGCAAATATCCGGCCCGCATGGGTCGTACTGGTGTTACTGATGCTCTCGTTACTCGCGTTCACCATGATAAAAACATCGGACACCTCTTCTGTCGTAAATGAAAAAATGGAATCCGAACAGGAAAAACCGGCCATTACAGATTTTTCCAAGTTTAAAAATGCCGGGGAAAATGAAAAATGTTTCAAATGCCACGGCCAGTCAAAATACAGCTTTGAAAACCCGGAATCGGAAAAAACGGTATCCAAACGCATGTACTCCGAGTTAGTCATGAACCGCGACGTATTTTACCTGTCAAACCACCGTGAGTTCAAATGCACCGATTGCCATTCAGAAGATTATGGAACCTTCCCGCATGCCGGAAATCTGCGCATGGAGGCGATAGCTTCCTGCATCGACTGCCATGGGGGGGATGAAAAATATGCCAAATTCGAGTTTGAAAAAATTGACACCGCCTTTCTCGCCAGCGTTCATTCGGAAAAACACAATGAAGATTTTACCTGCTGGATGTGCCATGATGCACATACCTATAAAATCAATGCCCGCTCCAATGAAAATCTGAAACAGACAATAACCTATGATAACCTCATTTGCCTGAATTGTCATGGTGATCTTAAAAATTACCAGTTACTTACCGACAAGGCCAAGCCAAACATCCTGAATAAACATGACTGGCTGCCAAACCAGGCATCTCATTTTACCAACGTGCGCTGCATCGAATGCCATGCTAAAAACGAAGATACTTTGGTTGTAGCACATCACGTGGTTTCGAAAAAAGATGCCGTCAGGAAATGTGAATCATGTCATTCCAAAAACTCCATTCTTTATGCTTCTTTGTACAAATACCAGGTAAGCGAAAAAATTGTAAAAGAGGGGATTATTAAAGGTTTGCTAAGGGGCGAGTCCACCAGTATCGGCCCCGATAAAAGCAACACATTGAATATTATCAGCCTTGTCATTTTCGGACTTACTATGCTGGTCATCATAATTCATGCGGTTTTCCGCATTAAAAAATAAATCACACCTATGAACCATCAAACTGAACGACTTTATTTGTATCCTGTCTGGATCAGGATCTGGCACATGACCAACGCCCTGCTCTGCCTCATACTTATCATAACCGGTTTAAGCATCCAGTTCTCTAATCCCGCGACAGTGGTCAAATTCAATGCTGCTGTTACGGTGCATAATGTGGCAGGGATCATTCTGACCATCAGCTACGCATTATTCTTTTTTGGTAATCTTTTTACCCCCAATGGATTACACTATGTTATTCCTGTAAAAGGTTTTATCATGCGTTTGAAAAAGCAATTTCATTTCTACACTGTCGGCCTGTTTAAAAAGGAAAATGCTCCTTTCCCGGTAGATGAGGAAAACAAATTCAATCCCTTACAACAGCTTACCTATGTAGTCCTGATGTATGGATTTGTTCCGTTTG
>CAZPWZ010000022.1:0-16207 GCA_964590675.1 uncultured Draconibacterium sp. | reverse complement strand
CAGGGGCATGTTCCTGAATTCAGCCGTACACCTGGATATCCTGTCCGCCATGAAACATCACGCCAGGAATACCTACGAATGCATCCAAAACCACGACTGGGAAGGACTTGCTGCCGCCATCACCTATTCCTGGGAATTGAATCAACGGCTCGATGCCGGAACCAATCCGCCTGAAATCGACCGTATCCTCGGTTCTATCAGGGATTATACGGTCTCCCATAAACTGCTGGGTGCCGGTGGCGGCGGATACCTGCTGATCTTTGCCAAGGATTTGCAGGCCGCAAACCTGATCCGTTCAAAACTTAAAAGCCATCCTCCTAATCCCCGTGCCAGGTTCGTTAACTGGGAGCTCTCAGCCAGTGGCATGGAACTGACAAAAAGCTGATTGCTGGTCCAAACGTTTCACTCCAGATCCAGGGAGGTAAAATATTTATTTGTCATGATGCAACCTTTTCAGGATTGGGAGAGTCCTTATATCATGTCAAACTAAATTTTATTCCAATGAAAACCTATCTGGACCCGGCAGGACCTGTTCCGATGATGTTCGTCATGCTGATCGCTGGCATTATCCTGAGTCTCTTTCTTTACATTGGCATATTGCCTGATGAAATTGCAGTAAAATATGACAGCATTGGTTCGAAGGAGTTAACAGGACCTTTACAGAGCCTGCTGTATGACAATGGGTGGTTCAAGCCGGTCAGCATGTTTTTAGCCATGCTGGCCGGGATGTTCTTTAACCAGATCTTCGAAAACCTGAAAGTTCAAAAGGAGGCCGGAAAAACTCATGCCAACGTGTTCAGATTGTTTGCCGATGGATTTACCGGTATTACGTTTTGGATGGCTTTCTTTATAAGCCCGGTGATCTTTTATGGAACCTATTACCTGGTTGATACGCTGCCTGAAGGCGCCGTCGGGTATTTTTATGCTTTTCAGGGCGGTTTTTTCTGGTATAATATTTTCAACCGGTTTGAACTGAAAAGCAAAAAATGAACTCTATAGGCTTCAGTACATCATCTCCTTGATCTTGTTTCGGAAAATTCCCTTCACATCAACAAGGATGCCTTTAGGCGAACTGATCGATTTAAAATAATCTTCTGTCAGCTCCAGGTAGGGTTTATGGTTAACTGCTACAATAATGGCATCGTACCTTTGAAAGGATGAAGCATTCTTTCCATCACCAGCGCCTGCACTTCCCACATCTGTTAATCCAAATCCATATTCATGGATCAGTTCATCACTGCTTGCATAAGGATCAGTAACATCAACGGAAACACCATATTGTTTTAACTCGCTGATCAGGTCGGCAACCCTTGAATTCCTGATGTCACTGACATTTTCTTTAAATGTGGCACCCATGACGAGCGCCCTTGCGCCCAGCACATTTTTACCAGCCTTTATCAATTGCTTGACACATTGCTTCGCCACGTAAAAACCCATGCTGTCGTTCACGTAACGGCCTGCATTGATAACCCTGGCATGGTAGCGGTATTCTTCAGCCTTGTATGTCAGATAATACGGGTCAACCCCGATGCAATGCCCGCCGACCAGGCCGGGATAGAATTTCAGAAAATTCCATTTGGTACCTGCCGCCTCAATCACATCATAAATGTTTATGCCCATGCGGCCGAAAATGATCGAAAGCTCATTCATGAATGCAATATTAACGTCACGTTGCGCATTCTCAATGATCTTGGCAGCTTCAGCCACTTTGATGGTAGGCGCCCGGTGAACGCCCGGCTTTACGATCAGCTCATAGGTTTGGGCAATCTGATCGAGCGATTCCTCGTCACAACCTGAAACGATCTTGATGACAGTGGTCAGGGAGTGCTCCTTGTCGCCGGGATTGATGCGCTCAGGTGAAAATCCGACCTTAAAATCAGCAATGAACTTCAACCCTGATATTTCCTCCAGGATGGGCACACAATCTTCCTCAGTTGCCCCGGGATAAACGGTTGATTCATATACGACATAATCGCCTTTTTTCAGAACTTTTGCCACAGTACGCGTTGCTGCCAGCAATGGGGAGAGATCGGGAAGATTGTGCTTGTCGACCGGTGTGGGAACGGCAACCACATGGAACGAACACGACCGCAGTTCCTCCAGGTTGTCTGTTATCAGGATATCAGTTCCTTCAAAAGCCTCAGCAGGCAATTCGCCACTCGGGTCAATGTGATTCTTCATCATCTCTACCCGGTCAGGCTTGATGTCAAAACCAACCACCTTAATTTTGCGCGCAAATTCAAGTGCAATGGGAAGTCCGACGTAACCCAGGCCGATCACCGAAAGGCCCGTCTCTTTTTTCAGTAGTTGTTCGTAGATACTCATATTAAAATGTTTGATTATTAAGGAAGGAGGTAAAAGTAATGCCAAAGTATCGAATAATAAAGATTTAAATCCGGGAATATGCAGAATATACAGTCCGGATCCCTGTTTCAAGACTGAAAGCCGGTTTAAACCCGGTGTTTTGCAGCTTCGTACAATCCAGTAATTTCCGGCGGATGCCATCTGGTTTTGAATGATCCCAACTGAAGTCGCCCTCGTACCCGGTTATTTTTTTAACGAGATCTGCCAATTCAGCGACAGTAAGTTCCTCACCAGTGCCAATATTGATGAAACAGCTATTGAACAGCGGGGGCTTGCAAAGCGTATCCATGTCGGTATGCTGCATCAGGTAAACACATGCGGCAGCCATATCATCCACATGCATGAACTCCCGCGAAACCAACCCGGTACCCCACAATTCCAAGCTAACCTGCTCTCCATGCCCCATGCCCTGTGCACTTTGCATTTTGCCCTGTTCCCCAGTCCCTGCGCCCCTGATTCCATGTTTTCTCATAATGGCCAGGATATCCTGCTCACTGGCATCCCCGTCGACCCCTTCAATCGGGCGTTTCCGGAGATCCTGCCTGATGGCGGTCCAATCATTGCCGGCGAGACATTTTCCCAGGTGAAACCTCCGTATCATCGCCGGTAACACATGTGAATTGGCCAGGTCATAATTATCGTTTGGCCCGTAAAGATTTGTTGGCATCACAGATATGAAATTACACCCATACTGCCGGTAGTAATTCTCACACATCTTGATCCCCGCGATCTTGGCAATGGCATAAGGCTCGTTGGTAGGTTCCAGTTCGCCTGTAAGCAAATTGGCTTCCTGCATGGGCTGCGGACAATTCTTCGGGTAAATGCAGGAACTTCCAAGGAACAGGAGTTTGGTAACCCCGTTTAAGTAGGACTGATGAATGATATTGTTCTGTATCATCAGGTTTTCATACATGAACTGTCCGCGCAAGGTATCATTGGCCATGATGCCTCCAACTTTGGCAGCGGCAAGGAAAACATATTCGGGTTTTTCCTGTGCGAAAAAATCCGCAACCGCCTGCTGGCTGGTAAGATCAAGTTCTTCAAAGGTCTTCCCGATGATGTTCTGATAACCTTGATCCCTTAGATTCCGCATGATAGCAGAACCAACCATGCCAGTATGACCGGCAATGTATATCTTATTGTTTTTTTTCATTCTTCATTTGCATTTTTCCGGTCCCTGAGCTTCTCAAAATCTGCATTAACCATGATTTTTACAAGTTCTTTAAACCTGGTCCGCGGCTCCCATCCAAGTTTTAACTTTGCCTTGGAATAGTCTCCGATTAAAAGCTCGACTTCTGTCGGCCTGAAATACCGGGCATCAATGCCTATAACCTCTTTACCCGATGATACCAGGAATCCTTTTTCATCAATCCCGGATCCTTCCCACCTGATCTCCTCGCCAAGAACCTTAAATGATTCCTCGATGAATTCCCTTACGGTATGTGTTTCGTTGGTTGCAAGCACAAAATCTTCCGGTTCATCTACCTGGAGCATTTTCCACATGCCTTCCACAAATTCGGGGGCATATCCCCAGTCGCGCTTTGAGTCAAGATTGCCGATGAGCAACTTGTCAAGGATCCCCAGCATGATCTTGGAAACAGCAACAGTGATCTTTCGGGTGACAAAAGTTTTGCCGCGTCGCTCCGATTCATGGTTAAAGAGGATGCCGTTGCAGGCAAATAGTTTATAGGCCTCACGATAATTTACCGTGATCCAGTATGCGTAGAGTTTAGCGGCAGCGTATGGACTACGCGGGTAAAACGGCGTTTTTTCTGTCTGGGGAATTTCCTGGACAAGTCCAAACAATTCCGACGTGCTGGCCTGGTAAAACCTGGTCTTGACACCGGTTTCCCTTATCGCATCGAGAAAACGTAATGTTCCGATACCATCCACTTCAGCTGTGTATTCCGGAACTTCGAAGGAGACCTGGACATGCGATTGTGCCCCGAGATTGTAAATTTCATCCGGTCCGATTTTTTCAACAAGCCTGTTCAGGTTGCTTGAATCGGTCAGATCTCCGTAGTGCAGGAAAAGGGATTTATTCAGGATATCTTTATTTGTGTAAAGATGGTCGATCCTGAAGGTATTGAAAGAACTGGAACGGCGAAGAATACCATGAACAGTGTATCCTTTGCCAAGGAGAAGTTCAGCAAGGTAACTCCCATCCTGTCCGGTAATACCTGAAATCAATGCAATTTTGTTTGTCATTACAATCGTATTATAGCTTATTTGTTTTTTGGAGAATTTTCATGTACCCTTTCAAGCAGCAAGGGCGAAATGGTCAGGGTCAGAACCTGGTTGAGATGATCGATGCGGATGATGACCTTTTTTTTATTGGAAATGGATACGAGTTCCCCGGTGATCCCTGTGAGGGGACCGGCATTCACTATGACATGCTCTCCGGGCTGAAAGTTATCTGCAACACAGTCAACCTCGATATCGGCACCCGTAACAGCCTTGAGTGTGTTGATCTGTCGCTCGGGAATGGTAGCAGGTTTTCCGGAAAACCAGATATAACGTACCGCCCCGGGTGTATTCAAAACCTCATAGTAATCTTTTTCACCCACCTTTACGAAACAATAAGAACGGATGAGTGGCTCATCGATCAGTTTCTTTCGATCGCTCCATTGATGAATTACTTTTCGCAAGGGGACATACGCCTCAATCCCCTTATCGGTCAACAACTCCATAAGCCTTTTCTCCCATCGGGAGCGGGTATAAACGGCGTACCATGGTCTGTTATCGTCGCCTTCAGCCGGGGAGGCATCGGCAACAGGCTGAGAAACGGTTTTTATCCTGGGCGGGATTGGTTTTTTCCCTGCAGGGTTATTTTTTCTGGTTTTATCCAGCATGGATGATCAGGTTGAAGTGCAAAGTTAAAATAATATATTCTGCATTGTGAGTAGCAAAAGTACTCATTATTATTTATATGAAAATCATGTCAGGTTGACTTTGCCCCTGCTGAAACAGATCAATTTGCTATTTGCATAGTAAAGATGTATATTTGCCCCCCTTGAAGAAAATCGATTGAATATGAGTTTGAGAGCAAAGACCACAGAATTAAAAAGGCGGATGCACGAAGCCTTTAAAGGGGGCGGAGAACAAGCCCTTGAAAAGCAGAAAGCATCGGGTAAAATGACTGCCCGAGAACGAATCCTCGCCTTGCTTGATCCCAACTCTTTCCATGAATATGACCTTTTTGTCAAACATGCCGGACAGGATTTCGACATGGATAAAAAATATTTACCCGGCGATGGTGTCATCACGGGGACTGGTTCCATCAGCGCCTGGCCCGTTTGTATCTTTGCACAGGATTTCACTGTGGCCGGCGGATCGCTTGGATTAATGCATGCCAAAAAGATCACCAAGATCATGGATCATGCCATGAAGATGAAAGTGCCACTTATCGGCATCAACGATTCCGGGGGGGCGCGCATCCAGGAAGGGGTGAACTCACTGGCCGGGTATGGCGAAATTTTTTACCGCAACACACGGGCATCAGGAGTAATCCCGCAGATCTCCGTGATTCTCGGACCCTGTGCCGGCGGCGCAGTTTACAGTCCGGCGTTAACCGATTTTGTATTCGTGGTCGATAAAATTTCCAAAATGTTCATCACCGGCCCCGAAGTTATCAAGACGGTCCTGGGTGAAGAAATTTCCATGGAAGACCTGGGCGGTGCCCGCGTGCATGCTGAAATCACGGGCAATGCACACTTTTTTGCCGAAAGCGAGATAGAATGTTTTGAACAGATCAAGCGGCTGGTGAGTTTTATTCCGTGGAATAATGAGAAGAAGGCCGAAATATTCCCAAAGAAAGCGCCCAAATCCCGTCAATACAAACTCGACAGCATTTTCCCGACAAACCCGATGACCCCATATGATGTAAGGGATGTTATCCGTGCCATCTCAGACGACAGCGACTTCCTGGAAGTTCACGAGATGTGGGCAGCCAATATTGTTGTCGGATTTGGCCGGCTCGATGGACAATCAGTTGGTTTTGTTGCAAACCAGCCTATGGTGCTTGCCGGAGTGCTCGATTGCGATTCGAGCGATAAGGCGGCACGGTTTATCCGTTATTGCGATGCATTCAATGTACCGTTGGTCACCCTCGTTGATTTACCAGGTTACCTGCCAGGAGTTGACCAGGAACATGCCGGGGTTATCCGTCATGGGGCAAAAGTTTTATATGCCTACAGCGAAGCCAGTGTCCCGAAAATTACCGTGATCCTGCGAAAGGCATATGGAGGGGGTTATATTGCCATGTGCTCCAATCACCTTCGTGCCGACTTTGTCTTTGCCTGGCCGACTGCTGAAATTGCCGTCATGGGTCCCGAAGGAGCTGCCAATATCATCTTCCGCAGCGAAATCAAAGCAAGTGACAACCCGGAAGAAACCAGGAAACGGCTCATTGAGGAGTATCGTCAGAAGTTCGCCAATCCTTACGTGGCAGCCGCCTACGGATATGTGGATGCCGTAATTGAGCCGAATGAAACACGCAATTATCTCACACACTCCTTAACCCTCGCCCAGGGCAAGCGGGAGATCACCCCGAAGAAAAAGCATGGAGTTCCCCCGTTCTAATTCGATCGGAACTGCAATTGTGCAATTGGAGTATGGTGTGAGTTTGAATTTGATTTTTGAGTAATCGGAGGTGTTATGGAAGAAAATATCGAATTTGTTGATTTCAAATATGAGGAGATCACCTACAAGACTACCTTAACTAAAAAGTTTGCGAACCGTACTGCATATACTCCTCCCGATCCACGTAAAATAGTGGCATTTATTCCCGGGACAATCCTGAAAGTACTTGTAAAAGAGGGACATAAAGTAAAGAAAGGGGAGACCTTACTGGTCCTTCAGGCAATGAAAATGGATAACCACCTGCTGGCAACCATCAACGGAACAGTTAAAAAGATCTTTGTGAAACAGGGGGAGATTGTCCCAAAACATCATTTGCTCGTAGAACTCAAGTAGCATCCTTCCCGTTTATTTTCATTTTTTTTCAAATCGGCTGCAACCTTTTTATCGTTTCTGTTGTCCTTATAGAAACGGAATCACCATGAAGCCTAAAAAGATTGATTTGCTGCGCATCGCCGAATCACTTCAGATGCATTGTCCCTTTATCACTTTCGCCATGATCAGCGGCCTGGATGACGAAGGACGGTTAAAGCCCCTGGAGAATGTCGAGTTATCGGTTCTGATCGATCCGGATACCGGCTTTTTCTATGCTTTGGAAAAAATCCTTCCTGTGATGACCTTCCTGGTTCCGGAGGCATTTTGTGAAGTAACCCTCCTGAACCGGGTGGATGTTAAAACCAGGTTCATGGCGTCGAATTCACGATGTTTGTTCATCAGGGACGGCCAGGAAATCAGTTATGAAAATTTCGTCCAGCAAGCCTGTCTCGATTACCGGATTATGAGCGCCCATAGCCGGATAAAGCGTTTAAAATACCTTGATTGATCAGGAGCTGACCAGGCGGCATGTATGGAATCAATGTCAGGCGGAGGCGATCTCCGAAAGTGCATCCTCGATAATGGCCAGCACCTCATCCCGGCCCGACTTTGTTTCGGCCGATGTGGTAATTATCATGGGGAGTTCAGCCCATGACGAGGCCAATGCTTTCTGGTAGGCCATAAGATTATTGGAAAGTTGTGTCTTCGGAAGCTTGTCAATCTTGGTAAAGAGAATCACAAATCCCACTTCATTATCACCCAGCCAGTTCATAAATTCAAGATCAATTTTTTGCGGCTCCAGGCGGGAGTCTATCAACACGAATGTCAGGGCCAGGCTTTCACGGTTTTGCAGGTACGATTGAATCAGTCCCTCAAATTTTGCCTTTGCTTCCTTTGATAATTTCGCGAATCCGTATCCTGGCAAATCAACGAGAAACCAATCGGAACGTTGACTGCTTCCGGTTTTCATGGGGCGGCGTACGGGTGCATCCTGATCATTGTCAGTTTGCTGAATATCGCGGATAGGATTATTGTTAATGATGGCTTCCACCCTGAAATGATTCAATAGCCTCGTTTTTCCCGGGGTCCCGGAAACTTTGGCGAGTCCCTTGTGTTCGGCAAGCATGTTGATCAGTGATGACTTCCCCACGTTGGATCGTCCAATGAAGGCAAATTCGGGGATGTCCTCTTTAGGACAGAGTTTCAGCGATGGGCTGCTGCACAAAAATTCAATCTTGTCGATTTTCACCTGGTTTTTGTATTTTATTCAAAGGTAGGCATTTAATCCCAGAAACCGCTATTTTTCTCCCAAACGGTAAACCTTGTCCTGCACCCATTCAGCCCATTGGGTTTCCGTTTTCGATTTATCAAAAGTTTGATAAGTGATCGGATCACCCAAAACGATGGTGATGGTTTTATTCAATTGCTTCACCATTTCATCAACCAGGTATAGCATTTCTATATTGGCATTGATGCCCAGTTTTTTCCTCCAGCGGGCAAGATTATAGAACCAGTCGGAATTGCGTCCGGCGACATAAACCGGGATGATATCACGCTGGTATTTTTTCGCTTTTTTGATAAATGTGCTTTTCCATTCCAGGTCGCGGATCACCATCCTGCCTCCGGCACGCTGCTTTCGCGATACCAGCCCGGCAGGAAAAAAGAGGATCATCTTTTCCGATGCGAAGGTTTGATCGATAAGTTTGGCATTCTCAGTGTTTCGGCCATGCTTGTTGATGGGGATGAAAAGTGGCCTGAGACCGGGCACATTCATCAGCAGGTCATTCACCGGGAATACGATATCCTGGCGCATCTTGCCGAGGGCATGCATCAGGGCCATGCCATCGAGCCCGCCCAGGGGATGGTTTGAGGCTGCTATTAAACGCCCGGGAAAATCATCCCGGATCTTGCGCTTGTCAATGAGTTCAACCCTGACGCCAAATTCCTTGAGGATCGCCTCTACGAATGGGAGGCCCGATTTATCACGGTTACGCCATATATACCCGTTAACCTCCTCCTGGTGGGTAATTCTTTTAAGGTAGGAAAGGATGAACCGGGGAATAAAACGCAATAATTTTGGATTTTTGGATGCGAAGAGCGCCTCAATATCGATCAGTCTTTCGGGGATTTCAGAAAGCGTTGTGTCATTCATTGGTAGTGAATTCATCATGTCAATAAAGATACAAAATTAGGTTTTATTTGTAAATTTGTAAACATTAGTATTCACTGCTTAGCCACCCGATCATGGAGCCCATTATCGACCCGATAAATAAAAACCTGCTTGAAGCCGAATTGAACGAGAGCACGTTTTTACGCAATACGAATAACGGACATAACAAGATTTATGTGTTTACGGCACATGATTCTCCTAATCTCATGCAGGAAGTGGGGCGGTTGAGGGAGATTACTTTCCGCGATGCAGGCGGTGGGACAGGCATGAGTGTTGATATCGATGAGTTTGATACCATGGATGTGCCATTTCATCAGCTAATTGTTTGGGATCCCATCGACAAAGAAATATCAGGAGGGTATCGTTTCATTCATGGCCGCGATATCCAATGTCAAAGCGGCGATTGTGTTCACAGTGCTACAGCTGAGCTGTTTGATTTTTCCAATAAATTCATGCGCGATTATCTTCCGGTAAGCATTGAACTCGGGCGGTCATTCGTACAACCTAACTACCAGCCTACCTTCAATTTCCGAAAGGGTATGTATTCACTCGATAACCTTTGGGACGGACTAGGAGCAATGATCATTGAAAATCCCGATGTTAAATATTTCTTCGGGAAAATGACCATGTATCCTGATTATGACCGGACAGCCCGTGATACCGTGCTATATTTTCTTCGCCGTTACTTTCCCGACACGGAAACACTGATGCTGCCAAAGGAACCCGTTATTTGTACAACCCCTGATGCAGTCATAGCCGAATTATTTTCAGCCCGGACCTACGAAGAAAATTATAAGATCCTGATTCATGAAGTCCGCCGGCATGGCGAACATGTACCACCCCTTGTTAATGCATACATGAACCTGTCGCCGACCATGCGCACCTTTGGCACGGCCATCAATCATGGATTTGGTGAGGTGGAAGAGACCGGGATATTAATACACATTGAAGATATTTATCCACGGAAAAAGGAAAGGCACCTGACGTCCTATATTCAGCGACTCTCTTCTCTGAAGGGGCTACGCTGGCGTCGACGCAGATAATGCAGCGTTGGCCTTACGCATCAATTTGCTTTTCAGGTTGGATGCCTTGTTTTTATGGATAACGTTTTTCTTGGCCAGTTTGTCAATCTGGGCAACAACGTTAGGCAGATCCTTTGCAATGGCTGCAGCTTCGTCAGTCTCACGTAATTTCTTAACTGCGTTACGGACAGTGCGGCCCTGATAACGGTTTTGGGAACGTTTTGTCTTGGTGGTGCGGATGCGTTTTTCTGCGCTTTTGTGATTGGCCATGTTCAATATATGTTTTCAAATTGGGGTGCAAAGATACATTCTTTTAGTGAATTTCCAAAGCGAATAAAAAAAATGCTGACACTGAAATTGGATGCACAAACATACAATCTCAATGTCAGCACCGGATAATTAACTGCCGCTGTCTGAGTTTGCCAGTCAAAAACGAACTCAAAAGCCCGGTATAAATATCGGATTATTCGGATTTCGGAACTTCTACAGGTGCTGCAGCCGGGGTGTCCTTGACAATTTTCTTGACAACTTTGGCTTTCTTAACCGGCGAAGTGGCTTTTTTTTCAGCCTTCTTTGGCGCTGCCTTGACGGCCGGTGCCTTGTCGGCTTTTACGGCAGCAACCTTTGCCTTAGCCGCCTTGGGCTCAGTTACCTTTTTAACAGTCTTCTTGACTGCTTTAACGGGAGCAGGTTTTTTAACCTCTTTGGCTGTCTTTGCAACTTTAGCGGTACTTGCTGCTTTGGCGTTTGCCGGAGTAGCGGCTTCGGTTACGGCTTTTTGGGATTTCTTGGGCCGACCACGTTTATTGCCGGATTTCTTGGCAGGTTTTTCTTTTGTGATCTCCTTTTCAATTTTCCCCAATTTTTTTAATATATTTTTAATTTCACCGACATAATTTTCGGCATCTAATAATTCCAGCTCATAATGATTTTGTAAAAATTCAAGCTCGGATTCACTAAATTTAATTGATTTCATATTGAATGTTTTAAGTTAAAATTCAGGCAAAAATAATTAATTAATTATTCAATTAAATATTTATTTTTTTCCCCGAATTATTTTTATCGAAAATAAACTACCGTAATGCCTGCTCCACCCTGTTCTAATGCTGCATCCCTGGCTGACTTCACCTCTTTTTGGGAACGCAGGTAATCACGGGTTACCTGTCGCAAAACACCGTTGCCTTTTCCATGAAGAATCTGGACTTCCGGGATGGATAATAAAATGGCATCATCGATATAACGCTGTAGCAGCGAAAGGGCTTCATCGACCCGTTTGCCCCGTAAATCAAGGGTTAACGAGTAGTTGGTAAGTTTTGTGTGCAGGTCGTTAAAGTAACTTTGAAACCGGTGCGGTGGCGCTTCACTGCCTACCTGGCTGCTTTTAATTAAATCAGGAAGGATTGTTTTTTCGGTTCTGTTTTTTTTATCAGCCGGATTTTGATTTAATATTTTTTCTTTTATTTCGGATAATTCAGCGCGAATTTCTTTTGTACGTGATTTTTCTGCCTGTGATTCCCTGATGTCCTTTATTGTTTTTTCAATTATTTTATTTGATCCATCCAGTAATTGACGGGCTTCTTCCCGTGCCTTATCAAGAATTTCATTTTTCTTTGATTCAAGATCGGAATTTAATTTTTCATACTTTTTAATTAATTCCGCAAGAAAATCATCAGCAACTTTTAATTCAGTTGATTTTTGATTTATCTCCTGTTTTTCAACTTCAAGATTTTGTAATTCACGGTCAAAATCGAGTTGACTTTTCCCGGTTTTCGTTTTTGCATTTCTCAGGACTTGCTCCGGAAAGCCGATCTCCTGTGCAATTTCAAGTGCAAAAGAACTCCCGGGCTTCCCCATTTTTAATTGATACAGGGGTCTTAATTTTTTTATGTCAAAAAGCATGGCTCCATTCACAATTCCGGCTTCACGCGAGGCGAGTAATTTCAGATTTGAATAGTGCGTTGTGACCACGCCCATTGCTTTTTTTATGTTCAGCGCTTCCAGTGTGGCCTCCGCGATTGCTCCCCCCAGTGATGGATCAGTGCCTGTTCCAAGTTCATCGATCAGGAAAAGTGACCGGGCATCAATATGTTCTATAAAGAATTTTAAATTGTAGAGTTTCGATGTATAGGTGCTCAAATCATTATCAATGGATTGTTCATCACCGATATCGATGAGGATTTTATCGAAAATCGTAAATTCCGAATCCTCTCTGACCGGGGCCGGCAAGCCGCACTGAAACATGTATTGCACCAGCCCGACAGTTTTAAGGCATACAGATTTTCCGCCGGCATTCGGCCCGGAAATGATAAGGATCCGTTGTTCTTCGTTTAAGGCGATATTCAGCGGGATGATGTCTTTGTTCTGCTTCTGGTGCGAAAGAAAAAGCAGCGGATGAACAGCCTGATGCCAGGTAAATCCAATGGTTTCAACGGGCGGATGAATGAGCTTTGTTGCACCGATGGTGATTGCAAACCTGGCTTTGGCCCTGATAAAATCGATCTGCCCGAGGAAATGATAAGACTGGATCAGCATATCAATATCAGGCCTCAGGGAGGTGGTGAAGGCAATCAGAATCCGGATTATCTCCCGGCGTTCGGCATAATCGAGTTCGCGGATCTCATTGTTGGTTTCGAAAATTTCAGCCGGCTCCACAAAAACGGTGTGACCGGTGGCAGATTCATCGTGCATGAATCCCTGGATTTTTCTTTTATGCGTGCTTACCAGCGGGATTACCAGTCTACCGTTGCGAATCGTAATCTCTGCTTCATCGGGGGTCCAGCCGTTTTGACGTGCAATTTTAAAGCTCTGCATCACCTTGCGTTCAACTGCCGACTGCAATGAAACTTTTTCTTTTCGGATCCGGTTCAACTCCGGTGAGGCTGAATCCCTGATCTCCGATTTTTCATCCACGATACGGTTAATCTGATCAGCCAA
Organism: uncultured Draconibacterium sp.; assembly: GCA_964590675.1. Lineage (GTDB taxonomy): Bacteria > Bacteroidota > Bacteroidia > Bacteroidales > FEN-979 > CAIVAT01. The sequence goes on along the minus strand of CAZPWZ010000022.1, from coordinate 2,764 downwards.
ACCCTCTAACAGCGGCAAGGCATTAGAAAGTAAATCCCCATCGCTGTCGATCATCTGAAAGAGGCAGGGGAATTTTTCCTTTCTATCAAAAATAAATAGTATCAGGGCCCCGATTGTTGAAACTGACAATTTCAACTGCGAAAGCTGCTCCGTTTCCATATAGGTATTCGGAATGCGGATACGCAAAAGTTCAGGGATCAGGTCATAATAATCCTGCGACGGGAAATTCTCCTCAAATTGCAGTATTTGTTTTAGCTCTGCTGTTTGAGCATGCCAGGTATTTATCTCTGCTGCATCGGTGGAGAAAAAAAGCTTTTCAACCCGTGCCCGTCCCAGCGCGGAAAGGCAATAGCTGTTCAGGATCTGACGAATGGTATCAAACCCCAGTTTTTGTTCGAAGTTGGCAGGAAAGTACATCGCCGGCAAAGTTAAGGAAAAAAGGGCCAGGATTCGACCGGGAGGCTCCCGGCTTTACCCCTCCCAAGGTAAATTTCTTCATACTTTTGATCTTTTCTCAATATTAATTTGTACTTTTGCCGTCTGTTATCAGATTCACAATGCCGGAACTAAGTTTTTAAAAATCAATATATTATGAGCAAATCAAAAAAATTCTTATCCTGTGACGGGAACCAGGCCGCATCACATATGGCCTATATGTTCAGTGAGGTTGCCGCCATCTATCCGATTACCCCCTCTTCAAACATGGCCGAAAATGTAGATGAATGGTCAGCCAATGGCCGGAAAAATCTTTTTGGCGAAACAGTAAAGGTTGTGGAAATGCAATCGGAAGCAGGCGCTGCCGGCACACTGCATGGTTCATTGCAGGCTGGGGCACTTACCTCTACCTTCACTGCATCACAGGGATTATTGCTGATGATCCCCAATATGTACAAACTGGCTGGTGAATTACTCCCTGCAGTTTTTCATGTTAGCGCCCGCACCGTGGCGGCCCATGCACTTTCGATCTTCGGCGACCACAGCGACGTTTATGCAACCCGTCAAACCGGATTTGCAATGCTTGCTTCCGGTTCGGTACAGGAGGTTATGGACCTCGCCGGGATTGCCCACCTTTCGGCGATCAAATCGAGGATCCCGTTCCTTCACTTTTTCGATGGTTTCCGTACTTCACATGAGATTCAAAAAATTGAAATGTTCGAGGACGCTGATATGATGAAGCTCCTCGACATGAAGGCACTCCAGGAATTCCGGGACAGGGCGCTCAATCCTGAACATCCGGTAACCCGTGGTACTGCGCAGAATCCCGATATATTCTTCCAGGCAAAAGAGGCCATCAACAGGTTTTACGAGCCTGTCCCAGACATTGTGGATGCTTACATGCAGGAAATTACCAAGATGACCGGCCGCGTTTATCATCCGTTTATGTATTATGGTCATCCCGAAGCCGAGAACATCGTTGTGGCAATGGGTTCAATTACGGATACCACCAAAGAGGTAATCGATTACCTGATGGCAAAAGGGGAGAAGGTCGGTTTGATCTCGGTCCACCTTTATCGTCCATTCTCTGCAAAATATTTCTTCAATGTGCTTCCGAAAAGCGTGAAACAGATTTGTGTCCTTGATCGCACCAAGGAGCCCGGTGCAAACGGAGATCCGCTGTACCTGGATATCCGCGATATGTTTTATGACCGTGAAAACCGCCCGATGATCATCGCTGGCCGCTATGGACTAAGTTCCAAGGATACCACTCCTTCCCAGGTCATCACAGTTTACGACAACCTGAAAGCAAAAGAACCGAAGAATCACTTCACCCTGGGTATCATCGATGATGTTACCTTCCATTCCTTGCCTTTGATCCCCGAGATGGACATTGCCCCTAAAGGCACCTATTCAGCCAAGTTTTATGGTATCGGTTCCGATGGCACTGTTGGCGCCAATAAGAACTCGATCAAGATCATCGGCGACAGCACCGATAAATATGCTCAGGCCTATTTTGCTTATGATTCAAAGAAATCAGGAGGGATTACCGTATCGCATCTGCGTTTCGGCGATACCCCGATTCGTTCCCCATATCTCGTGATCACCCCCGATTTTGTTGCTTGTCACGTGCCTGCATACCTGGAAAAATATGACATGCTCAAGGGCTTAAAGGATGGTGGTACCTTTCTGCTCAACTCAATCTGGGACGCAGAGGAAACCAAGAACAGGCTGCCCGATCACATGAAGAAATACCTGGCCGATCACAAAATCAAATTCTATATCATTGATGCTACCAAGATTGCCGAAGAAATTGGCCTTGGAAACCGCACCAACTCCATCATGCAAAGTGCCTTCTTTAAAGTGTCGAACGTAATCCCGTATGAAAAATCGGTTACCGACATGAAAAAAGCCGTGTACAAAACCTATGGCCGAAAAGGAGAAGAGATCGTAAGCATGAACTATGCGGCCATTGATCGCGGCGGTGAACTGACCCAGGTTGAGATCCCTGCCGAATGGTCGAAGATCGAGATCAAACCTGCGGATACCGGAAGCAAAAACGCCTTTGTTCGCCAGATTTTTGACCCGGTAAGCGCCATGAATGGCGACGATATTCCTGTAAGCGCTTTTGTTGGCCGTGAAGATGGGACATTCCCCCAAGGAACCACCCAGCTTGAAAAACGCGGCATCGCGGTGAATGTCCCCGAATGGATCTCCGAAAATTGTATCCAGTGCAACCAACGTGCTTACGTTTGCCCTCACGCTGCAATCCGTCCATTCCTCCTCAACGAAACGGAGAAGAAAAATGCACCTGCTGATATGGTCACAT
>CAZPWZ010000021.1:0-16261 GCA_964590675.1 uncultured Draconibacterium sp. | reverse complement strand
CCATGGATGGCGAAGCAGTGAGCCTGGTCAATCTGGGTCAGCGTATGGTGTTCACTTACAATCACAAGCATAGGAAAGATACCGTTCTCGTTGTTAAAATTGGCGGGTAAACAGTCCAAATCAGTATTACAAAATGGCCGATCAAAAATTATTATATCTCAGGAATTCCGCCGGGCTCTGCTTCAATTTCCTTGAAAATGGCTCAGTGAAAACCATTGAAGCGGACCCGGTCAGGATCAGCCTGCAATCTTCAACCCCATTTTCAAGGTCGGGGACAAACATCTATCTGAGGAAAAGAACCAATCCCTTCGGGTATACGCCCCTGTTAGGTCCGGAGAGTGAAAGCCGTTTCACCATAACCAAAAATGCCTTTATTGCAGCCGGTGCCTGGGCGGGTATTAACTATGTGTGTGTGCTTGAACTTTCGGCGACCGGTCATAGTTGGCGCTGGCGCATTGAGTTGGAGAATGCAACCGGCGACCCGGCAGAAATCGATTTATTTTATGTGCAGGATATCGGGTTGAAGGCAAAGACGGATGGATTGATCAACGCCTGTTATGTCAGCCAGTATATTGAACGGCGCATCCTTGAGGATACAAAATTTGGGTCGGTGATCTGCTGTCGTCAGAACATGAAGGAATCTGCCGGTCACCCCTGGCTCATGATGTCCTGCAAAAACGGGGCGGTGGCAGCAAGCGTCGATGGCATCCAGTTTTATGGTAAAACCTGCCGGGAAACCGGCATCCCGGAAGGCTTGATGGCCGAGCGGCTGGGAGGAGAATATGCCGGAGAGTCGCCGATCATTGCCCTGCAGGAAAAGCCGGTAAACCTCGCAGCCGGGGGACATCATCAGGGTGTTTTTTTTGCCACCTATCTGCCTGATCATCCTGAAGCAACATCACTGCAGGATCTTGGTCTTTTGAAAAACCTGGATGGTCAGTTTGCAGCGAAATTCGATTCAACAAATGTGGATAAACTGACCTCACCGGATAAAAACATATTCAACACGGCTGAATTTTTCCCTGCTGATGATTTGAGTGAACAGGAGCTTGACCGGTTTTTTGATAAGAACCGGCGGCATTGTGAAGAAGCAAATGGTGAATTGCTGTCGTTTTTCTGCAGCAAAAATAACCATGTTGTTTTACGGGCCAAGGAACTGATTGTGGACCGCCCGCATGCACATATCATGCAAGCCCGGGCAGGATTTGTTCCCGATGAAAGTATTGTATCCACCACCGCATTTGCTTTTGGCGTTTTCAATTCGCACCTGACCCAGGGGAATACAAATTTTAACACGCTGCTGTCGGTTTGTACCAGCCAGTTTAACCTCTCGCCCGAAACAGGGCAGCGCATCTTCGTTTTGATCAATGGCCGGCGGTATTTGCTCGGGGTTCCCTCTGCTTTCGAGATCGGTTTAAATCATTGCCGCTGGATATACAAACAGGGTGGTAATTGCTTTCAGGTTCGCACCTGGACCTCAAAAACGCTTCCCCGGGTCAACCTCGACTTCAAGGTGATCAGTGGTCCTGATGTAAGCTTGCTGATTACCCATCATTTTGATTCCCTGAACGGATGGACCATCGACCCCGGGAATAATGGCGGCACCTATCTGGCAAAACCAGAGGCTGGCAGCATGATTGCCGGTAAGTTTCCGCAGGCGAAGTTCAGGATTGTCGTTCATGGCAGCAATACCGGTTTTGAGGCCCGAGGCGATGCAGCGCTTTATGACAATCGTCAAAGCCACGGAGAAATACTTTTTGTGCTTGATGTAAAGGAGACATCCCGTTTCTGCATGAGTATCACCGGGGAGGTATGTACTTCCGTTGAATCGGCTGAAATTGAAAATGCTGATCTCCAATTTCAAACAGACTGTCATGATGCCTGGTCGGACTGGCAGAAGTTATGCCTGAACCTGTCGCTGACGGGAGGCCGTGACGACATTGCTGCCATCAGGGAAATCCTGCCATGGTATGGTATGAATGCGATCACCCATTTTTTAACACCCTACGGGTTGGAGCAATTCAGCGGCGCTGCCTGGGGGACCCGTGATATCTCGCAGGGGCCGTTTGACCTGTTGCTGACCATGGAGAAATATGATGAGGCGAAACAACTGTTGCGCATCATTTTCTCGAATCAGAACCAGGATGGTGGCTGGCCGCAATGGTGGATGTTCGACAGCTATACCGATATAAGGGCCGACAGCGCGCATGGAGATGTTTTTTACTGGTGCATGATCGCATTGGGTAATTATATCAGGGTAACCGGCGACCTGGCAATCCTGGATGAGATTTTACCTTACTATCATGCCCCGGGCGAAGTCCCTGCGGAAAAAGCTCCACTGACAGGGCACATCGACAGGCTGATTGAAATGATTGTCCGCTCGTTTATCCCGGGTACCGCGTTGGTTCCTTTTGGAGGCGGCGATTGGAATGATTCTCTCCAGCCGGTCAGCAGGGAACTGGCGCAACGCATGATCTCCAGCTGGACGGTTGAGATGAATTACCAGGCATTCAGCGAATTTCAGATGGTTTATGAGCGAACCGGTAACAAAAGGCGGGCAGCGGAATTGAAGGATATCTGCGATCGTATTAAAGCGGATTTCAATAAGTACCTGGTCCGCGATGGCGTTGTTGCCGGATATGGCCTGGTTGAGGAAGATCGAAGTATCAGTTTGCTGCTTCATCCGGTTGATCAAAAAACCAATATCCAGTACAGTATTTTACCGATGAACCGGGGTATCATCAGCGGCATTTTTACAAAAGAACAGGCTTTGCATCACCAGGATCTCATTGAGCAGCACCTCAAGGGCCCTGACGGCGCCCGTTTGATGAACCGGCCCCTCAGATACAACGGGGGAATTCAAACACTTTTCCAGCGGGCCGAAAGCAGTACCTTCTTTGGCCGTGAAATCGGGTTGATGTATGTCCATGAGCATATCCGGTATGCGGAGGCACAGGCGCTGACGGGCAAAGCCGATGCCTTTCTCAGGGCGCTTCGCCAGGCGATTCCCGTTGCATACCAGGATGTGGTGCCCTGTGGCGATACCCGCCAGTCAAACTGCTATTACAGCAGTTCCGATGTTGCCTTCAAAAGCCGGTACGATGCTGATGCGCGTTACGACGAAATAAAAACCGGGAAGATCACACTGAAAGGAGGCTGGCGGGTTTATTCCAGTGGACCGGGAATCTATATTGGCCTGATTGTTACACGATTCCTCGGATTACGGATTGAATCGGAAAATATCATCATCGACCCGGTTATGCCTCATTCACAGGATGGCATATTTGCCTCAATGGATTTCATGGGATATCCGGTGAAATTTAATTACCATGTGCTCCAGGGCTGTTGTGGTCCCAGGTCAATTTATATCAATGGTACTCCCACAGTTTTCACGGAGGAAGCAAACAGGTACCGGCAGGGAGGGGCAGTCATGCCCAAAGAGCAATTCTTAGCTATGCTGAACCGGCAGGAAAATATTGTTGAGGTGTTCCTTTAATGAATGCCGTTTTGCCGGTGGAACCCGATGCCATTGAAGTGGATGCAGGATGAATACCCGTGGAAGTAAAACCGGGCTTACCTGAGTACCTCGTTGATCGCCTCCTGGAGGGTTTCAAATGTAAATGGCTTGCTCACATAACCATCCATGCCGGCATTGAGGTACAACTCCCGGTCGCCTTTCATGGCATTGGCGGTCAATGCTATGATTGCGGATTTCCGTAAGTTGATCTTTTCCTCTTCCCTGATGGCCCGGGCTACTTTGTATCCATCCATCACCGGCATCTGAATGTCCAGAATGATCAGATCGTAGTGTTTCTGGTGATACTTTTCAAGGGCCTCCTGTCCATCACCGGCCAGGTCAACTTCGAATCCCATTTTTTGCAGGTGATAATTCACGATGCGCTGGTTTATGGCGTTATCTTCCGCCACCAGGATCAATTTTTGCACATGGCCTGCTGTTGTGGCCATTGCAATTTTAGGAGCATTTTTCCTTTGCAGGTTTGACAAAGTGAAGGGCAGGGTGAACCAAAACTTCGAGCCTTTACCCGGTTCACTATCCACCCCGATCTGACCTCCCATGAGGTCGCACAGTTTTTTACAGATCGAAAGCCCGAGCCCGGTCCCTGAAATCAGTTTGTTTTTATCTCCCTTGACCCTGGAAAAGACCTTGAAAAGCGAATCAATGGCCTCGGGCGCAATCCCAATCCCTGTGTCGGTCACTTCAAACCGGAGGATGACCCTGTTGGCTGACTGTTCCACCTCGCTTATTTTCACGGCAACGTCTCCCTCTTCGGTGAATTTTACGCCATTGTTTGTAAGGTTGATAATTATCTGGCGCAACCGCTGCGCGTCACCGATGAGCAGGTTCGGAACCGCTTCATCCTTAGCCACAGTAAATCCAAGACTTTTTTCGGCTGCTTTCATTTTCATCACCAGCGTAATATCTTCCATCACCCGATCCAGCATGAAGGGCTGGTAGTCCATCTCCATTTTCCCGGCCTCGATGGCCGAAAAATCGAGGACATCATTCAGCAATACAAGCAGGTTTTCGGCCGAGGTGATGATGCCTTGCAGCAAATCCTGTTGTTCCGGGTTCAGGGGTGAATTTTTCAATATGTCGGATAATCCCAGGATGCCGTTCATCGGGGTGCGGAATTCATGGGAAATACTGGCAATGAACTCATTTTTTGCAAGTGTCCCGGCTTCGGCCATGTCTTTTGAATTCCGAAGTTCAACCTCATGCAGTTTGCGGTCGGTAATGTCCCATGAAATCCCGATCAGGCCGATAATCTGGCCTTCCGCATTCCGGATGGGCGCAATGTTGCTGTTCACCCAACGGGTCCGGTCATTGAATTCAACCTCCTCCTCGATGTCATAGAACGCAGTTCCGGTTTTGACTGCAAATGCCTCCTTATTCAGAAAATCTTCATTTTTATATCCCGGGAAGATATCATGTATTTTTTTCCCGGTGATTTGATCCGATGGAAATCCGGCCAACTCTGCAAACGCATCATTTACAATCAGGTACTTGAAGTTGGTGTCCTTGAAATAAACGTATGCAGGGATGGTTGAGAGCAGGGTGGAAAGCTCCTCGGCGCGGACCTTCAGGTTATCGGAAACCTGTTTAAGATCAGCTGATGTTCTGATCAGGAGGGAAGAAAGGATGTTTTTCTCCTTGCTTGACCGCTCGTACTTGAAGAGGAGTTTGTCATATTCCGTTTTGACCCTCTTTAGCTCCTGGATGATGAGATCCTTCTGCCGCAGAAATTCTCCCGGCTTTTCAATTCCCGACAATACTTCGATCAGTGAATTGATTTTAAGTAACATCAGTGTGTTGTTTTAATGAAACCAGGGTGAATGTCTCATTGTGAAAATCACAGGCAGCATTGTAATGATTCCCTATTTCGCCGTATGTAAAAAATCCGATCAGGGGTTTGCGCCAGTTCTCCCATGCTTCGTCAATTTCTTCGGAGATGGTGGGCCCGAGTGCATTGTGCCGCGCCATGCATGAAAACAGGATTAAAATATCGGTGTCCTCGTTTTTGCCATAAAATTCATTGACTTTTTGCCGGGTATATTCAATGATTTCGAATCCGGGAGAACTGGAGAAGGTGACCACGGCGCCATTGGGTACCGTGCCGGCAAAAATCAGCGACTTTTTTGCGATGTCAACATTGATCACTGCCCTCAGCACATCCGGTGCACCTGGCTTTTTGATCAGCAACGGGTACTCGACCCCGATTTCCGGAAGATCGCTGTCTTTTACATTCAGATACGATTTGTATACATCCAGTGCAGGTTGCCCGTCGATGGTATAAACCACGTTGCCTTCGGAATGAGTAATGATCTTGTCGGCGCCGATGCTGACCCATCCACTGGTCGCAATTCCCCGGATGTCATAAAGGTCTTTATCAAGAACCATGGCGACCGCCCCATTGCTCTCAATATTTCCTCCTGAGAATACGAAGGTTTCCTTGAACCGGGCATCATCCCCCGCCAGGCCGCCAAACATGCTGATATCATTGCCGGTGATATGCTGGATCCCTTTTATCAACTGCTCCCCGTCTGTGTCAAGGCCGCTTCCAAGGATCAGGATGGCTGGATTTTTGAAAACACTGCCTGCCCATTCCCCGATGTAAATCCCCATTTCGAACGATGATTTTCCCCTGCCGTCAAACAGCCTGTTCTTGAAGCTGCCTGGTATGAGCGACATCATGAGACAAACCAAACCGCCTTCACTGATCACCTGGCCCTGATCGTTGTATAGAAATTCACCACAGGAGCTGCATCCGAAAACGCTGACATCCTGGTCGTTAAGATAGGATACGATCTCTTGAAGGTCAAGGTCGACCGAGCAAAAAAGGATTGCGGCATTGGGATTGAATCCATCCTTCACATTTTCTGACCAGGCTTGTTTAAATCCTGCGACGGAATCGGAATGAAATGATTTCTGGAGCATAGTGGGGCTTTTGTTGCAACTTTGAACAAATATACAAATTTCAATAAATCGATCAATTGTTTTAATGCATGATCGGATGGAAAGAGAATATAAGTAATTTTGTCGATATCTAAATTCAAACCAGGGTCAATGAAAAATTCTATCCTTCAGCTTATTATTTTCCTCATTACCATCAATGTTTCTTTGGCCCAGGAAGGGCGACTGATCCCTTCAGTCGCGCGGCCGGTCTATTTTGATGTTTCCCCCCCGCTGAAGGACATGCTGATCACCCCGCTTGAACAATACGATGGCAGCTGGAAGGATGGTGTGATCAACAATTACGTCAAGCCGGCCGGAGAGACTGACTGGAAGCCGGGAAGCCAGTTCCTTCCGGATCCGGGTTTGCAGGACTATTTTGGCAGCCTCCCCTCGGATACAACCATTCGCAATTTTGACGGGATGGGGAACGGCAGCGGTTATGTGCCACCCGATACCCACGGAGATGTTGGATTCAACCATTATTACCAGGTGGTCAATTGTTCCTATGCGATTTATAATAAAAGCGGTGTAAAGATCTTTGGCCCTGTGGGCAACAGCAGCGTATGGTCGGGAATGCCTAATAATTCGAATGATGGTGATGCCATTGTCCTTTTCGATGAGTTGGCCAACCGATGGGTTTTTTCCCAGTTTTCCCTTCCGAACGGCTCTTCCACAGCCCCGTTTTACATGATGATAGCTGTATCTCAAACCCCTGATCCAATGGGCAGCTGGTACCGCTGGGAATATGAATTCAGCGCCATGCCCGATTATCCGAAATTTGGCATCTGGCCCGACGGATATTATATGACGACCAATAACTTCAGCGGCGGTTGGGTCGGCAATGGGGCGTATGCCTTTGACCGTCTGGCCATGCTCGCCGGAGATCCGGATGCGGTGCGGATCTCATTTACACTTCCCCCGGGAGTTGATGGTTTCATATCGCTGCTGCCTGCGGATTGTGATGGGGTTTTCCCTGCCCCCGGTACGCCCAACTATTTTGCCTTTATCCGTACCGACAGCCCCCAGCGGCTTGGAATTTATGAATTCCACGCAGATTTTGGAACACCTGCCAATTCAACTTTTGGAAATCTGACCTACCTGAATGTGAATCCGTTCAATACCCTTGGCTGGGGAAGCGGCATACCGCAGAAGGGATCGCCCCAACTGCTGGAAACGCTGGGTGACCGCCTGATGTACCGTTTGCAGTACCGAAAATTCAATGGATATGCATCCATGGTGCTGAACCACACGGTAAATGCCGGGATGGGAAATGCAGGCATTCGCTGGTATGAACTCAGGAGTTCCGGGACGCCCTGGAGCATCTATCAGCAGGCAACCTATGCCCCTGATAATAATTCGAGGTGGATGGCGAGCATTGCGCAGGATACTGCCGGGACCATCGCCATCGGGTATTCGGTCTCAGGCCCGGATTTATATCCGGGGATAAGATACACCGGCCGGTTAAAGTCTGATCCGCTGAACCAGATGACCATCATGGAAAAAGCTATCGTCCATGGGGGAGGATCGCAAACCGGCATCTGGAGCGGCCGCAGCCGCTGGGGCGATTACAGCGCGTTGAGCATTGACCCTTCCAACCCGACCACTTTCTGGTATACCCAGGAATATTATGCAACAACCTCTGCCAGCAGCTGGCAAACCCGCATCGCATCGTTTACTTTCGGTAACGTATTTTCATCGGCTGCTTCAGCCTCCCCGGCAAGGATGTGCTCCTCTTCTGCCGACTCGGCTCAATTAAATGCCTATGGATACGGAGGCTCCGGAACTTATACCTATTCCTGGACATCCATCCCGGCCGGATTTACCTCCAGCCTGAAGAGTCCGAAGGTTAAGCCGCAGCAAACCACCCGGTATGTTGTTGCCACAAGCGACGGAAGCCTGACCAGGCATGATACGACAGAAGTAAACATCGTATCTGCCCCGGTTGTATACACCGGAAGTGACACCATCGTTTGCTGGTATGTATCACCGGTTCCGATATATGCCACAGCCATAAATTACGCCAAAATTGCCTGGGGTACGGCCGGAGATGGATACTTTTCAAACCCATCCTCCTTGAATACCAATTATTTTCCCGGGATAAAGGATAAAACCACCGGCTATGCAGACCTGAAATTACTGGTCATCCCCTTATCTCCCTGTCTTGGCAATTCCATATCATCCAAGCGTCTTATGCTCGATCCATGCACGGGAATCGGAGAACCCGGATCAACCCGGGTGCGTTTGTCAATACAGCCAAATCCTGCACATGGCATTGTTGCGGTCACCATGAGCGGGATCAAGTCCCCGGCTACACTCAGGATCCTTGCTGCCGAAGGGAAAACCGTTTATTCCGCCGCAGTCGATCCTGCAGGGAGCCAGGAGTTGACAAGGCAACTGGACCTTACGGGATTCCCGGCCGGTTTATACCTGCTTCAGCTGGATTGGGATGGCCAGGTAACCACATCCCGGTTCATTGTGCAGTAAATCGTAATCTTATTTTTTATTAATTGGTTTGCATTCCAAATTTTTCATAAATTTAGATCGCAAAACCATGCTCACTGTTAATTGAATAACAATGGAATACAAGATCCTGAAAATTCAAATTGCTGATCGCATTGCCGTGGTGACCATCAGCAGGCCTGCCGCACTGAATGCACTGAATACCGATTTTTTCAAAGAGCTGAACCATTTCATCGACGACATCGAACCGCGCGAAGATGTTAAGGTGTTGGTCATCACCGGGGAGGGTAAATCGTTTGTTGCCGGAGCCGATATTGCTGAAATGGTGCACATGAATCCCGATGAAGGGTATGCTTTTTCAACCTATGGCCAGCGGACCTTCGACCGGTTGGAGCAGCTTGCCATTCCGGTCATCGCCGCGGTGAACGGCTATGCCCTTGGCGGAGGATGTGAACTGGCGATGGCGTGCGACTTCCGCATAGCCAGCAGGCTCGCAAAATTCGGTCAGCCGGAAATGAACCTGGGGATGATACCGGGCTATGCCGCAACACAGCGGTTGTCGAGACTGACAGGGCTTGGAAATGCACTCTATCTCATCCTTACGGCTGAAACGATCACGGCCGACGATGCACTCCGGATCGGCCTTGTTCAGAAAGTGACAGAACCGGAACTACTCCTCGAAGAGGCAATGAAGCTGGCCACCAGGATGGCAAACAATGGCTCACAGGCAGTTCCGGTTTCAAAACAGGTGATACGCAAAGGGATTTCCATGGATTTCAAAGCGGCCTCCGAAATGGAAGCTGTTGAATTCGGGAAGCAGTTTGATCGCGCTCCTACAAAAGAGGGAATGAAAGCCTTTCTTGAAAAACGCAAACCGAACTGGGATTAATTTTGACTTTTGCATTTTGCATTTTGCAATTATTTCACACAGATAAACCCCAAATAAGAAAAAAATATGTCCTACGAAGAGCGATTACAACATGTTTCGGTGTTGGGCGCCGCCGGTAAAATGGGAAGCGGGATCTTACTGCTTACCGCGGTGGAAATGGCCGACATCAGCCTGAAACCTGAGAACAAGGGAAAACCGTTTGTGCTGAATGCCATTGATGTTTCCGATGAGGCCCTTTCCGGGGTGATGAAATATCTGAAGGCACAGGTGCTGAAAATGGCCGAGAAAAAGGTGGTCGGTTTACGGAAAGTATATGCCGGAAATCCCAACCTGATCGATAATGATGAAATCATCGACCAGTACATTTTTGATGTGCTTTCGCTGGTGAGGCCATCCAAAAGGATCGAAGCGGCCTATGATTCCCATATGGTATTTGAAGCCATCAAGGAAGATCCCGCGCTGAAAAGTTCAATTTTCACGAAGATTTTCGCCAATAACCCGCATCAGCCGTGGTTTTTCACCAATACCTCCTCCATCCCGGTCTCCAAACTGGATGCGGATGCAGGTTTGGGCGGACGGATCATCGGGTTCCATTTTTACAATCCTCCCGCGGTGCAGAAGCTTGTTGAAATTATCAGGGCCGACCATACCCTTCCCGAGGTGGAGGCTTTTGCCCAGCAATATGCCAAAAGCTTGCGCAAGGTAGTTGTGCCCTCGCATGACAAGGCCGGGTTCATCGGGAACGGCCATTTCATGCGCGACATCCTGCATGCTGCAGGTGAAGTGGAGAAGCTTGGGAAAGAATTCTCCTTTGTTGAGGCTGTTTATGCCATGAACAGGATCAGCCAGGATTACCTGGTTCGCCCGATGGGAATTTTTCAGCTCATCGATTATGTAGGCGTTGATGTTTGCAGCTTTATCATGTCGGTGATGAATCCGTATCTTCCGGGCGAAGACCTGCACAGCCCGCTTCTCGACCGGCTGCTTGCCATGGGAGTCAAGGGAGGCCAGTATTCGGATGGATCCCAGAAGGATGGTATCCTGAAATACGAGAAGGGCCGCCCCGTTGCCATTTTCGATCCTGAACAAAAAGGCTATGTCAACATCAGTGATTTCCAGGCGAAGGTGGATGAAAAACTTGGTGCCATGCCAACTCCCCCTGCGTGGAAAGCAGTTGTGGGGAATAAAGCCAAGGATGAGCTTCTCCGCGGATATTTCGGCCAGGTTAAGGTTGCCTCCGGTCTGGGTGCTGAACTCACCAGGGCCTATGCCAACCGCTCCTGCGCCTTCGGTGAGCAACTCGTCAGTTCTGGTGTGGCCTTCAACGAAAATGATGTGAATACCGTGCTGCTGACCGGGTTTTTCAACGCGTATGGTCCTGTTAACGATTATCTCACCTGATTCAAGATATGTCAAGCCAATCGGAATACATACAAGACAGCCGGGAATGGCAGCGTTACAATTCCATTTTGACCCGATAAAAATAAATATTATCACATGAAAAAATTGAGAAGAAAAGTATATATGGTTGCCGGGTACAACACCCTGTCAATGGGGACCGGCCGCAAGGAGTTTAATCCTAAAAAGGAACGCCCCGGACTGGAAGAGTACATTAAGGAAGCCGGACAGGGCACGCTGAAGATGATAGGCGGGGCGCAGCATGTGGATGAATGCGTGATCGGAAATTTCATGGCCTCGCGTTTCAACAGGCAGGCCAACCTGGCTGCGTTTTTCCCTTACGTGGATGAAGGATTGCGTTACAAGCCCGCCATCAGGGTCGAAGGAGCCTGTGCCACCGGCGGACTGGCCCTCATGAGCGGCATCAAGAGCGTGCTGGCCGAAACCGCCGAGGTGGTGCTTGTTATTGGTTTTGAGGTGCAGAATACGGTCAAGGCCATCTATTGCGCCGACTACCTGGCAGGTGCCGGCTGGTTCAAGAACCGCAAAACCGGTCATGCCTATTTCTTTCCCGGGCAGTTCAGCGACCGCGCCGGGGCCTACTTTGAAAAATACGGCCGGGATAAAACCAGGCAGGCTCTGGCCCGCTGGTTCCGCAATGCGATTGAAAATGCACGGTTATGTCCTACGGCACAGGAATATCATAATACGGTCAAGGATCTTGATGCACTCGGTCTAACCGAACCGAATGGCAAATCGTTTATCGATAACCTGAATGTGTTTGATTGCTCCAAAGTTTCTGATGGCGCTTCCGCCATCGCCATAGTTTCGGAGGAGGGACTGAAGCGTTGCGGAATTCCTTTGAATGAAGCCATTGAAGTGGTTGGATGGGGCCAGATCGAGGAAGATATTACCAAACCACCCATCGATCCCACCGAATTAAGTACGACCAAACAGGCCGTCAAGGAGGCCCTGGCATCAGCCGGAATAACCCGCGATCAGATAGGGACAGCCGAAATCCACGACTGTTTCACCATTGCCGGCCTGATGTGCATGGAAGCCATCGGCTTTGCTGAAAAAGGCAAAGGCGCCGATTTTATCCTCGAAGGACATACAGCCCGCAGCGGACGCGTTCCAATCAACACCACCGGAGGTCTTATTGGCTGGGGACATCCAACAGGAGGAACAGGCGTTCACCAGGCAGTGACCATCCTTGAACAACTCACCGGGAAGGCAGGCGAAGCCCAGGTCACCATTCCGGCCGATAGGCCCTATGGACTGACAGTGAATATGGGAGGAGATGATAAATCGCTGGTTTCCATTGTCTATAGGAAAGGATTCTGATTTATAACCCAGATTCGTCATCAGGCAGAGGCTAAAGGAGAATTAATTTCTCTGAAATTCCAGTTCAAAGGAAAAAATTCCGGGACAAGCTCCTGAGAGAACTGTTACTGGCATTTTACCGGTGGGTACGGATCAGGAGCCTGCACAGGAGTTGATTCCTTTAAGTGTCGGGGCCTGCAGTTGAGAGGTTCCTGGTAGTTGTAAATTATCTTGTTCGTGCTATGAAAAACCGGCTAACATCTCTTTTTAACATTGAATTTCCGATAATTCAGGCAGGGATGATATGGTGCAGCGGTTGGCGGCTTGCCTCGGCGGTCAGTAATGCTGGCGGATTGGGATTGCTGGGTGCAGGTTCAATGTCGCCTGAATTGCTTGAAGAGCATATAAGAAAATGCAAAGCGGCAACAGACAAGCCATTTGGCGTAAACATCCCGTTGCTCTATTCAAGGGTAGATGAACAATTTGAAATAATAATCCGTGAGGGGGTGAAGATCGTTTTCACCTCTGCCGGGAATCCTGCAACCTGGACTCCGTTCCTGAAGCAGCACGGGATCACGGTCGTGCACGTGGTCGCAAACGTCAAATCGGTGCTCAAGTGCGAACAATCAGGCGTGGATGCCATTGTGGCCGAAGGATTCGAGGCTGGCGGCCACAACGGGAAAGAGGAAACCACCACACTCACACTGATACCGTTGATACGAAAAGCAACCGTTATGCCACTGATTGCAGCCGGAGGAATTGCCACCGGCCGGGGCATGCTGGCAGTAATGGCACTGGGAGCCGAAGGGGTCCAGGTTGGCAGCCGTTTCGTTGCATCAGCAGAATCATCGGCACATGAGGCCTTCAAGCAAAAGATACTGGAAACCGGTGATGGCGGAACTTCCCTTGCCATGAAAAAGGTAATGCCGGTCCGGCTAATCAGGAATGCCTTTTTTCAAAAAGTACATCAGATGGAAGAATCGGGGGCATCAGCGGAAGAGTTAAAGGAACTGCTTGGTAAAGGCCGGGCAAAATCAGGGATGTTTGAAGGGGATATGGACGAAGGCGAACTCGAAATTGGCCAGGTAGCAGCTTTGATCGATCAAATAAAACCTGCTGGTGAGATCGTACGTGAAATGATGCGTGAATACTCATCGGCAAAAAATGAACTGGTCAATCCTGATCTCTGATTGCCGAAATTCCCGCACCCAATTCCTTCCATGCCAGTACCAGGACTGTCACTTTGAAAATGCATGCTGAATCCTGGCAGATATGCAAAAGCAAACATGCTTTAATACGGATTGAATGAGCGGTTGAGGTTATTATTTGTTGCAAACTAAAACAAACAAGGGATAATTTCTTCCGTAGGAATAATCCCCTGAAAATGTGTTATATTTGTGGTACCAATTTTTTTCCCAATGAAAAAGATCCTTTTATCCATGATCCTGGTTTTCATCCTGGTTGCCCCGGCGCTTGCCCAGGATGCAACCGCAACCACCTCAACCCGGAATGATGGTGAGATCAAAACCCTCTTTAAAAAAGGAAGCCATCCTGTGAAGATCGGATACTATATCGGACCAGAAGCAGCTTACACGCAATTCGATGGCAGGGATGTCTTTCTTGGCGGAATTAGCATGGGTATGATTATTAATCATTTCTTTTCAGTCGGATTGGGTGGTTATGGCATTCTCAACTCCGGTAACCTGTGGTATGACAATGTTGATGAAATCTACCATGAGGGCGCCTATTTGTATGGAGGTTATGGCGGACTGAAAATGGAATTCAAGGTGTGGCCTGCATCGCCGGTTCATCTCAATTTCCCGATTCTGATCGGTGGGGGTGGCATGGCATATGATACCTGGACCTATCATAATAATAACTACTACTACGATGATGGATCCACCCTCGACTGGGATGCTTTTTTCGTTGTGGAGCCTGGCGTGATGGTTGAAATGAACCTGTTAAAATTCATGCGGCTGGGCGCCGGCATGTCCTATCGTTATACCCCCGACCTCGATCTGATGAATACCAGCACCGGGCTGATCAACAATTTCAACGCGAATTTGACACTCAAATTCGGCAAATTCTGAAGCAGCGATAACAGGTTTACTCTTTCAGAAAAATAAATCATTGCCAAACTCAGAACATTTGCTCCGGCCGGGTTCTGTTCAGATGCCATTTTTCGAAGTTTTATAAATATTAATCTTAAACCAACATCAAGCAGATGAAAAAACAATTTCTTTCTATCATGGTCTTATTCTTTTTTGGTACCGCAGGATTTGCACAGGATGCGGAGGGATGTATCGACCATCCTTTGTTTTCGCGCATGCCCGGATACAATATTTCAGAATGCACGCAGAATTACAATGAGCTTGATTTTTACAATAGTAAGGGTGAAGATGTCAGGCTGGAAGGAAATCTGACCTATGCCTGGTACATATTTAACCTGGAATCCGGAAAAACTGAACCCAGTTACCTGCAGATTGTTAAAAATTATGCAAACGCCGTTATTAAATCCGGTGGCAGGAAAATCTACGAAGACAATGGATTGGGATGCTATGAGTTGAATAAAAACGGAAAGGAATACAGGATCAAGGTTTCCTGCACCAACAACAGTGATATTTTGCTTTGTGTGCTTGAATTGGAAACAATGAAGCAGGACATAACTGCAAATGAAATGCTTGACGCTCTGAATAAAGATGGTTTTGTGACCTTGAATATTCTTTTTGAAACAGGAAAATCAACCATTCAAAAGGAATCAATTCCGATGATCGACCAGATGTACGAACTAATGAAAGGCGAACCGGCATTGAAAATCAGTATTGAAGGCCATACCGACAACACAGGCGATGCCCGGCTTAACAAAACGCTCTCGGATGAGCGTGCAAAATCGGTGATGAATGCGCTTATTGCCAAAGGGATTGATAAAACCAGGTTATCCGCTGTTGGCTGGGGACAGGAAAAGCCTGTTGCCGATAACAGAACTGAAGAAGGCCGAACCAAAAACCGCCGGGTTGAGATCGTTAAAACACCTTAGACCGAGCCTATAAGCAGCCTGAAACTGCATCAGAATAATCACCATACCTGATTCCTTCCCTGATGAAAGCATTTTGCAGGAGCCAGTCCCCTGTAAACCGGAGAAATATCTTAGTTCTTGAATACATTAAAATAGGTATATTGTTTTGTTAATGTAAGGTAGATTAAAATATTTTTGGTTCAAATGAATTTTTTCATAGTATTTTGATTTACTTTTACTATGTGAGGAGATAGGAAGCAGCAAAACCTGTCGGTTACAGAAGGGAAGGACCCAAAGCGATGGTTGATCACTTCATAATCCTCATATAAAAAGTTAAGTATTTACAATGCTATCTCTGCGACTATAAGTCCCACAAGCGCCATATGGCGGCAAGCGAGACGTTAGCAACAATAATAAAATAAACCATATGACAAGCATTAAAAGTAAGAAATCATTCGTAACAATAAATTTAATTCTAATTGTTTTGATTTTTCAAATATCACCTTGCACAGGACAAGTGAAAGAAAAACCTGTTAATGATACAACTGAAAATGGAATAAACTATCAACCAATCAATTCAAAAGTAAGTACAATATTTCCACAAATTCACACCAATTTAAATGGAATGGTAAGTGAGTTTGTAAGGACAATGTATCAAGACAAAAAAGGGAACTATTGGTTTGGAACAAATGGAAATGGG
>CAZPWZ010000020.1:0-16325 GCA_964590675.1 uncultured Draconibacterium sp. | reverse complement strand
ATGGCGTTCCGGTATTTTTCGGCCCGCGATATCATAAGTTCCGGGAGGCGGTTGAGCTGGTTCAGCTTGGCGGTGTATTCAGTGTCGCAACTGCGGAGGAACTGATCTCCGCCACCGGCAGATTGCTGGCCGATCCAAAGGAATATCAGCATGTATCGGATTTATGCCGTGATTATGTGGATCAAAACCGTGGCGCCACGGCGAAAATCATGCAATACCTCAATAAAGAATTACCTGAACAAACTGCTCCGGGTCAGGACATACGATGACATACAGGCGTACAAATATAGTCCCGAATAATGAACCGTAGAATTGTTGTCGGTGATATCCATGGATGTTCCAGGACATTCCAGCGACTTATTGAAGATCATGTAAAACTGGAGAAGGGTGACACCCTGATCCTGACCGGCGATTACATTGACCGGGGTCCCGACAGCAGGGCGGTGATCGATCATATCCTGCGGCTGCAGCACGAATCCTATCACCTTGTGACGCTGATGGGAAACCATGAGTATATGCTGCTCCATTCACTGGAATCAATTGAGTACTTCAAATTGTGGATGCTGAATTCCGGTTTTACGACCCTGGAGGATTTTGGCATCGATGTATCCGTTCATCCTGGCCCCGATGCGATTCACAGGATACCCGAAGTATATATGGGCTTTTTCCGCGGACTTTTGTATTATATCGAGACCCCTGGGTATTTTATCTCCCACGGCTGTTTTGATGGCCGCACGGAAAATCCGCTGGATGATCTGCAGTCGATGATCTGGAAAAGGGTCGAAAACTATAATGAAGAATTTTTAAACGGCCGCAAACTGATCCACGGGCATACACCGGAACCCATGGAGCTGATCCGCGGCAGGGTGATGGATCAGGCAACCCGCATTTTCAATATCGACGGGGGTTGCGTTTATCCCGAAAAACCCGGACTTGGCTACCTGTGCGCCTTTGATCTTGATTCGCGCGAATTTTTTGCCCTGAAGAATTGCGAATAGCCCGGATAAGTTCTCTTAAAGTAATTGCTTATTTTCAATATTGCAGTTAAAGTTAAGCTATTTGAGTTTGCAGCGAAAAGTAAACTCAAATTTCAAATGCTATAGCGGACTGGTCTCATTGTCTTGGATACATAATCAGGCCCAAAAATGTAATTTTAAATTTGACCTTTAGAGATTTTGCTAAAAATGAATGGTTTACCTTTGCAGGGCAAAAAATCAAATCAAAAAACCAACCTGAAATGAAAACATATCTCGTCACCGGGGCCTCCGGATATATCGCTTCCTGGATTATAAAGTACCTTTTGGAAAAGGGTGAAACAGTTCACGGAACGGTCAGGAAATTATCAGAAACCGCCAAGTTAAGCCATCTCCTCGAAATGCAAAAGCAGCATCCCGGCCGGCTGGAGCTCTTCGAAGCCGATCTGCTGGACAAGGAGAGTTTCCGGAAACCGATGGAGGGGTGCAGCATCATTTTGCATACAGCGTCGCCATTTTTTATCGCCAAAATCAAGGATGCCCAGCGCGAACTCATCCAGCCTGCGCTCGAAGGCACCCGCAATGTGCTTACACTGGTCAATGAATTTCCGGAAATCCGGCGGATCGTCATGACCAGCAGCGTGGCTGCCATCCATAGCGACGCCGCGGATATCAGGAATACCAGCAATGGGACATTCAGTGAGGCGGACTGGAATACACAGAGCGATGAAAAACACAACCCGTACCATTATTCCAAAACGCTGGCCGAAAGGGAGGCATGGAAAATCGCCGAAGGACAGACCCAATGGAAGCTGGTAACCATCAATCCCGGATTTGTCATGGGACCTTCGCTGTCGAAAAGGGTCGATTCGACGAGTATTGACACGATGCGTTCACTGCTCAACGGTAAATTTAGAACCGGCGTGCCCGGCCTCTATTTTGGCATCGTGGATGTGCGGGATGTGGCCAGGGCGCATATCCTTGCAGCCACAAAGGAGGATGCATCAGGGCGCCACATCTGTGTGGGCAATACTGTACCGATCCTTGAAATGGCCATGATCCTGAGCGCCAAATATCCGAAATTGCCCATCCCCAAAAATACGGTACCTAAATTCCTGTTGTACCTCGTTGGACCCTTCATGGGATTTTCATGGAAATTTATAAACCTCAATTATGGAATCACTTATAAGTTAGATAATTCTAAAAGCGTAAGGATACTTGGGGTTGAATATACCCCGCTGAGCAAAACCCTGACGGATCATGCGGAACAGCTGATCAATGACAAGCTTATCTGATAAAATTGAAATCCTGGTCCCTTTGCCGGGGTTCAAATCCCGCTTCACGAATGGCAAGCTGAATGCCTTCGGCATCGAATGTGTGATTTGCCCCGGCCACGCTCACCACATTCTCCTCGATCATGATGCTGCCGAAGTCGTTTGCCCCGGCGTGAAGGCATAACTGGCCGGTCTGTTTGCCAACGGTGAGCCAGGATGCCTGGATATTATTGACGTTGGGCAGCATGATGCGGCTGATGGCGATCATTCGGATGTATTCTTCGGAGGTAACACTGTTGGTCACGCCCGATTTTTCCTTCAAAACGGTTCCGTCATCCTGGAACGGCCAGGGGATAAAGGAGAGAAATCCCTTGTGCCCGGCTGGTTTCTCAGACTGAACCGTGCGGATGGACACCAGGTGTTCCAGCCGTTCTTCCAGTGTTTCAATATGGCCGAACATCATGGTGGCCGAAGTGGTCAGGTCAAGCCGGTGTGCAGCCCGCATAACGTCGAGCCATTCCCCGGCAGTGCATTTGGCAGGTGAGAGTGCTTTCCTGACGCGGTCGGCCAGTATTTCGGCGCCTGCGCCGGGCAGACTATCCAGTCCTGCTGCAACCAGGCGCTCAAGTACCGTTGCATAGGAGAGTTTCTCCAGTTTTGCAAGCCAGGCGATTTCCGGGGGACCGAGTGCATGCAGGCGCACTTCGGGATAACGGCTTTTCAGGTCGGAAAAAAGCTGTTCATAAAAACCGAGCTTCAGTTTTGGGTGCAGTCCTCCCTGGAGTAAAAGCTGGTTGCCGCCCAGCCGCTTCATCTCCTCGATCTTGCTGCAATATTCCGGGATGGTGGTGATGTAAGCTTCACTGCTTCCACCGGTCCGGTAGAAATTGCAAAATTTGCATCCGGATATGCAAACATTGGTGATGTTTACATTGCGGTCGATGATCCAGGTCACCTGGTTTTCGGGGTGACGTCGCCTGCGCAGTTCATTTCCCACCATCATCAGTTCGGCGAGCGGCAGGGTAGTAAAGAGGTGCCGGCCTTCGCCGATGGTCAGGAATTCATGCCGGAGGGCTTTATATATAATGGTTTCGGTTTTCATAATCAACAAGGGCCAGCCATGATTAACCCTACGGCCTGAAAAAAATGTCTAATTTTGCACGCATAATCCGGTTCAAAATTACTTAAAATCATGATCCCATCCATCATCCTTACCAGCAAGGAGCAAGAACTTCAACATCTTGTGGTAGTTACATCTAAACTGACAAAACTGCCGGCAGGCCTGTTTAATGCCGCGGAGAAAAAGTATATCAGGGAGCAGGTCGAAATCCTGAAGCAGGAGGTGGTTTCTTTTAACCGGCTTGACTATTGGGTTTATCTGTTTTTTATCCGGGAAGAAAAAGATCCTTCGAAGCGGATGGAAAAATGCCGCAAGGCCGGGGATAAGGTGGCCGGCCTGGTGAATGCGCAAAAGGCAGTCAGGGTGTCGGTTTACGATGCCGAAGGTAAAAGCAGTGAAACGCTTGCCTTTGCCGAAGGAATGGCGCTCGGATCCTACCAGTTCCTGAAATATAAACGGGAGAGGGAAAATGAAAACACCCTGAAAGAGATCGAAATTTACAGCAAGGCGCTGGAGGACGAAAACATACAATCAGGGCTTACTGATCATTTGTCCCGCGTAACCGATCTGAATATCCTCGTCCAGGCTGTCGGTCACTGCCGCGACCTGATCAATGAGCCCAATTCACATCTGACGGCCACTGGCTTTTCAAAAGAGGCCGAAAAGTTAGCCAATGCATGTGGCGCTGCGTCAGAGGTGATGAACAAGCAAAAGATCGCTGCCCTGAAGATGGGCGGACTGATCGGTGTCAACCTGGGCAGTCATGAACCGCCGACCTTTACCGTAATGGAATGGAAACCGGAGGGTGCAGTGAACAAGAAGCCGATTGTTCTCGTAGGAAAGGGAGTGGTTTATGACACCGGTGGCATGAACCTGAAACCGGGCGATTCGATGCTGAACATGAAGGACGACATGTCGGGGGCGGCAGCCGTGGCCGCGACCATATATGCCATTGCCATGGCGAAACTCCCGGTCTATGTCGTGGGACTCATGCCTGCCACGGATAACCGTCCCGGGGTGAAGGCGCTTGTTCCGGGCGATATCATCACCATGCATAATGGCATGACAGTGGAGGTGCTGAATACCGATGCCGAAGGGCGCCTTATCCTGGCCGACGCATTGAGCTATGCCCAAAAATACGATCCGGCGCTGGTAATTGACCTGGCAACACTCACGGGTGCAGCCGTGCGCGCCATCGGCAAATTCGGCGCCGCGGCCATGCAGTCGAATGCACCGGGAGAGATGGATATGCTCAGGAAATCAGGCTACGCCGTTTACGAGCGACTGGTTGAGTTCCCGATGTGGGAGGAGTATGGCGATCAGGTAAAATCCGACCTGGCCGACCTCAAAAATATCGGACCGGCAGAGGCGGGCATGATCACGGCCGGAAAATTCCTCGAACACTTCACCAGCTATCCATATATCCATCTCGACATCGCCGGACCGGCTTTCCTCGACAAACGTGATTCCTACCGCGGGCAGGGGGGTACCGGGTTTGGGGTAAGGCTGTTGTTTGATTTTGTTGAAAAGTGGATTGGTGAAGGGGTGACAAGTGACAAGTGACCAAAGATCAGTTGAACGGGTGTAAAGCAACCTGGTAGGTATCTTGCCCATTTCTTAGGTCAGGTTCCCCGGAATATTGTTAATTTTGCACAAAAAGCAGCATAGATGGACCAACCAGTTGAAAAAGAAAAACGCGTCCGCGTAGGGATCACCCATGGCGATGTGAATGGCATAAGTTATGAGATCATCATAAAAACACTCCAGGATCAGCGATTGATGGAATTGTACACCATCGTGGTATACGGTTCTTCCAAGGTTGCTTCTTATCACCGGAAGGCGCTGAACATCAATGATTTTAATTTCAACCTGGTCAAGAAGGCCGACCAGGCGCATCCGCGGAGGCCGAATATCGTCAACATCCACGATGAGGAGATCAAGATTGACCTTGGAAAATCGACCTCCATTGCAGGTGAACTGTCATTTCTTTCACTCGAAGCGGCGTCCGACGATTTATCCAGGGGTAATATCGATGTCGTGGTCACTGCCCCCATCAACAAAAAGAACATCCAGTCGCCGGGGTTCACCTTCCCGGGGCAAACAGAATATTTTGCCAGGAAATTCAACGTGGATAATTACCTCATGCTGATGATCAACAATGTGTTGCGTATTGGCGTGGTTACCGGCCACATCCCGATCAGCAAAGTGAAGGAGGCCCTTACGGTTGATTTGATACTCAGTAAGATCCATGTGATGAACCAGACGCTGATGCGCGATTTCGGCATTGTGAAGCCTAGGATTGCGATACTGGCGCTCAATCCGCATGCCGGAGACGACGGACTGCTGGGCGAGGAGGAAAAGACCGTCATCATGCCTGCTATTGAGAAGGCCTATGCCCAGAATATCCTTGCTTTCGGACCCTATCCTGCCGATGGATTTTTCGGCGCCGCCAGTTTTAAGAATTTCGACGGCATCCTGGCGATGTACCACGATCAGGGCATGGTTCCGTTTAAACTGATGTCGTTCGACGAGGGTGTCAACTATACCGCCGGGCTTCCGATCATCCGGACGGCACCGGCACATGGCACGGCTTACGATCTCGCAGGGAAAAATGAAGCATCGCCTGAAGCTTTCCGGAATGCGCTTTACCTGGCCGGCGACATATTTTTGAAGCGGCAGGAATATGATGAACTTCATGCCAACCAGTTGCATTCAACGGGAGTTCAGCCCGATAACAACCGTACATGACAGAACCGGCCTACACGGTCTTAAAAATTGCCTCCGTTTGTCACGGGACCATTTATCCCATTGACGGAAATGACATTACAGCAGGCTCCGCCGGGCATAGCCTTGCCCCGGTCCGTGATCTGCTCATCGACAGCCGCCGCCTCATCCATCCCGAACAATGTCTTTTTATCGCCCTGGTTTCCGACCGCAACGACGGGCACAAATACATCGGGGAGCTTTATGAAAAGGGGGTCAGGTTATTTATGATTTCGACGTGGCCGCAGACGGAATTTCCCGGTGCAACCTTCATTCTCGTTCCCGATACACTCAAGGCCCTGCAGCAACTCGGGGCGTATCACCGGTCCCAGTTTGACATCCCGGTGATCGGCATTACCGGGAGCAACGGGAACACCATTGTCAAAGAGTGGCTCTTCCAGCTCCTGAACCAGGACTACCGGATCATACGCAGTCCGAAGAGTTACAATTCCCAGATCGGTGTGCCCCTTTCGGTTTGGAAAATGCAGCCGGAACATGAACTGGCTGTTTTTGAAGCCGGGATTTCCCGCCCCGGGGAAATGGAGCATCTTGAACCTGTAATCAGGCCGACCATCGGGATATTTACGAATGTGGGCCATGCACACGATGAACATTTTACAGACCAGCGCCGGAAGACCGAAGAAAAACTCCGGTTGTTTGCCCATTCCGAAATCCTGGTTTATTGCCTGGAATACCCGCTGATAACGGAATGCCTGTCAGCTGATCCGGTTTATAAAAACCTCAGGACCTTCATCTGGAGCCGGAATCAAGAGGCCGATCTGCAGATCACATCCATTGAAAGGAACACCGGCCATACGCGTATTACCGGATTGTTCAGGCCGGAGGTAATTGAGATTGACATTCCATTTACCGATGAAGCCTCCATTGAAAATGCAATCCACTGTCTTGCCTTGGAACTGGTATTGACTAATCCATCATTCGTCCCGACTTCCGCGTCCCCTGTCCCGCGTCCCGATTTTCACGTCCCGCGTCCCGTGTCCCGCGTCCCGGTTTTCACGTCCCGCTTTTCCACCCTCACCCCGATCGCCATGCGCCTCGAGCTCAAGGAGGCCGTCAACCATTGTTCCCTGATCAACGACAGTTATAATTCCGACATCAATTCCCTCAGCATCGCCCTCGATTTTCTGAACCAGCAGAACCAGCAGCAAAAAAAGACCATCATCCTTTCAGATATCCTCCAAACCGGGCGCGACAAGGAGGAACTTTACGAAGAGATTTCCTCCATGCTGGTATCGCGCCAGATCGGCCGCATCATCGGGATCGGGCGTGACATGGTGAAATATGCAGGTAAATTCACCATCCAGAAGAACTTTTTTACCACCACGGACGAGTTTATCCGCCATTTTCCCATCTCTTCATTTCAAAATGAGGCCATCCTGCTGAAGGGCGCCCGGATCTTCGAATTTGAGAAGATCAGCCAGCTTTTACAGCAAAAGGCGCATGAAACGGTGATGGAGATCAACCTGGATGCCCTGGTTCAAAATCTCAATTTTTACCGGGCTGCATTGCAGCCGGGAACGAAGACCATGGCGATGGTGAAGGCATTCTCCTACGGCAGCGGCAGCTATGAAATCGCCAACGTGTTGCAGTATCACCGGGTCGATTATCTCGCCGTGGCCTATGCCGATGAAGGAGTAGAATTGCGAAAGGCCGGCATTCACCTGCCCATCATGGTGATGAGTCCCGAAGAGCAGAGCCTCGACACCCTGCTGAAATACAACCTGGAGCCTGAAATTTACAACCTGCATATTCTCGGTTTGCTGGAGGAGGCAATTGCCCGGAACCAAACCTCCATCCAGCAGGAGGTGCGGATTCATATCAAACTCGACACCGGGATGCACCGCCTTGGATTTGCCGGACCGGAACTTGAATCATTGATCAGGCGGCTGGAACAGAATCCCGACCTGCGCATCCAGTCCGTATTTTCGCATCTTGCTGCCAGTGAGGATCCCGTCGAAGATGAATTTACCCGCCGACAGATCAGTCTGTTTGAGGAGATGAGTGAGCAGATAACCCGGGTCCTCGATTACCCGGTATTGCGTCATATTCTCAATTCGGCCGGTATCCGGCGTTTCCCCGATGCCCAATTTGACATGATCCGCCTTGGCATTGGATTATACGGGGTAGGGGCCAATCCAGCGGAACAGTCGCAACTGCGCAACGTGAGCACCCTGAAATCGGTGATCACACAGATAAAGCACATTTCAGGAGGGGAAACGATTGGCTATAACCGGAGCGGCAAAGTTACGCGCGATGCCGTCATCGCCATTGTCCCGGTAGGATATGCCGACGGGCTTGACCGGCGCCTGGGTAATGGCCGCGGAAAACTATTTATAAACGGGAAACCTGCACCAATCATAGGAAATATTTGCATGGACCTGACCATGATCGATATAACCGGCATTATTTCACTCTCAGAAAGTCCCGGCCAAGTAAGTCCCGCGTCCCGCGTCCCGTGTCCCGAAATTGACAACATCCGCGAAGGCGATGAGGTCATCATTTTCGGCGACAACCATCCGGTTTCAGAGATGGCGCAGGCGACCGGAACCATCCCCTACGAAGTGCTGACCGGGATATCGCGGCGGGTTAAGCGCATCTATTACTACGAATAGGCAATTCCTTGATAATTTCCTTATTTTTGCTTTTTGTTCTTGTTTTATGGTATCCCGTACATTAAGTGTCCTCATTCCCGCTTACAACGAAGCGACCACCATCCACCTGATCCTGGATAAGGTGCTTGCCATTGAACTCATCGGGGAAGTTCAGAAAGAGATCATCGTTATCAACGATTTCAGCAGCGACAACACCTCAGATGTCCTGAATTCGTACATGGCCGAACATCCGCGGGCCAATATCAGGCTGATAAACCAGCAGGCAAACCTGGGCAAAGGGGCGGCGCTGCACCGCGGGATCGCTGAAGCCACAGGCGATTTCATTATCATCCAGGATGCCGACCTTGAATACGACCCCGCCGAGTACAATGTTTTGCTGAAACCAGTGCTGGATGGTTTTGCCGATGTTGTTTACGGATCGCGTTTCATGGGCGGAAGACCGCACCGGATCCTTTTTTTCTGGCATTCGATCGGCAACAAGATGCTTACGTTCATCTCCAACATGTTCACCAACCTCAATCTCACCGACATGGAGACCTGTTATAAACTGTTCCGTGCCGAATTCCTGCAAAAAATTCACTTCAAGGAAAAACGGTTCGGTTTTGAACCGGAGGTGACCTCCAAGATCGCACGTTTCTCGAGGATCCGCATATATGAGGTGGGAATTTCTTATTACGGCCGCACCTACGAGGAGGGGAAGAAGATCGGGATGAAGGATGCAGTAAGGGCTGTGTGGTGCCTGGTGAAGTACAATGTTTGGGACAGGAGATATCTTAAATGATGTGCTAATGTGCTGATGTGCTGATGTGCTGATGTGCTTTGTGAGGATGTGTTGAGTTTGAATCAATTTCTAAAATTTTTTCGATGGTTGACAAAGGCCTTTCCCGGAGAACTGTGTTTGCGGGACTGGTGGGGATTTTCCTGTTTGGGGTTTTTATCCTGGTGAATTGTTACCGGTCGTACCGGGAAACAAATCAAACCATCGATCGCCTTGCGGGACATGAGCGCGAAACACTTCCTGCGCAGCTTGAAGATAAAGGGAAACGCCTTGCATGGCATGATTTTGAATGGGGTAACCCGCTCGACACGAACACCCGCCTGTCCTTCAGCGGTTATAATAGCAAGCAGTCATTTAAACTAAATTCCCGGGCCCCGTTTTCTCCCGGATTATGGATAAAATTTAAAGATCTCATTCCCGGTGATTCCCTGTGGGTCCGTGCCACGGGGTATGTGTGGTTTGACTGCGCACCGGACGAAGTGAAGTGCTACCTGGTGGCTACTTGTAATCATAACGGGATCAATTACAAATACATGTACATCGACCTGGAAAAGGAGAACCTGCAGCCAAGCCGATGGAACCGGGTTTCCATTGACTATCTCATTCCGCAGGCACCTGATCCTGAAGATGTCGTGCAGGCCTATTTCTGGCACCGGGGAGGCGGTGAAATACTAATAGATGATGTAGAGATCACATTATTTGATCTTTGAACCAACGGGCCCCGCGGCAAGCTCAGGGAAAATGATGGTGTAAGAGCAGAATTAATCAAGATAATGGAAAACAGAGAAGCCAAATCGACAACTTATCATACCGTCAATTGTTAGCGGTAAAATGCTGAGCGTATAGAAGTAATGGGAAAGAACATAATTACCGGGAACAATTATTTTTACCTGTTGTTTTGCATATCGCTGGTGCTTACCTGGTTTTTCCACAAGGATGCAACCCGGTTCAGCGACCGCAGCGAAATGTGGTCCGACCGGGCGGGGTATTACATTTACCTGCCGGCGACATTTTATTATCACTTCGACCCGCGCAGGATGCCCGCCGATCTCGACATCCAGACCGGCGGAGGCTTCAGCATCGATACCCTGAACAATAAAATCGACACGAAATACACTTATGGTGTGGCTTTGCTGGCATCGCCATTCTTCCTGGCTGCGACCCTGATTTCGGAAATCACCGGCTATGACACCGAAAACGGCCTGTCCATGCTCTTCATGCGCATGTTGAGCCTGGCTGCGGTTGTATACCTGGTCCTGGGATTGTGGTTCCTGAAAAAATTCCTGGATCATTATTTCCGGCCGGCGGTCAGTTTTTTCGTCATCACCCTGATCTTCCTGGGAACCAATCTTTTCTATTACGCCCTCATCGACGGCATGATGTCGCACGTGTATTCATTTTTCCTCTTTGCCCTGTTTCTTTTCGCCCTGAAGAGGTTCCTGGATTCATCATCTCGGCACTGGTTTATCCTGCTCTGCATCACCTTCTCCCTGTTGGTCCTGATCAGGCCTACGAACATCATCCTCGGGCTGCTTTTTTTCACCTGGGATGCAGCATCGCCCGCCGAATGGCGCAACCGGTTCAGGCAATTCCTGAAACCATCGCAGATCCTCCTTTTCCTGCCCATCCTGCTGGTACTGATCCTGCCACAGCTCATCTACTGGAAATACCTCTCCGGGAACTGGATCCATTTCTCCTACCGCGGCGAAGGGTTCACAAACTGGTCCGACCCAAGGATTCTAGAAGTACTTTTCTCCCCGGTAAATGGGTTGCTGATCTGGACGCCGCTGGTACTTTTTTTTATCGCCGGGATCATCCTGATGATTTTCCGGAAAAAGCAGAACGGCTGGCTGGTCGCAGTGATTTTCGTGATGGTAACCCTGCTTTGCGCCTCATGGAAAATGTGGTACTTCGGATGCAGTTACGGGCAGCGTTCCTACATTGAATATTTCACCATCCTGGCGGTACCGTTCGGTTATCTCATATCGGAGATATTCAATGCCCGGAGGATCTGGCTCAGCGCGGTCCTGTTCTTTTTCCTTTTCCTGTTCACCTATTTTAACCTGAGATTGACCGGCTCGCTGTACCGGTATGAACGATGCTATTATGGTTCAACCTGGGATTGGGATCATTACTTTCAGACCATCAGCCGGGCCGGGATATTATCACCGGTACAACAACCCCTTACCTATGAAAACGACTTCGAGAACCTGGCCCTGTCGCCGGTCGTGAAACCCTCCATGATATTTACCCGTTCCGGGCAGTACAGCATTGCCGCATCCGGCAGCAGCGGATTAACCCCGTTGTTTAACGTTCGGCTGGGTGATTTCGGCAACCCGCAACCGAAAATGATGGATGTTGAAATCCGGGCATTGAAACCCGGGCTACTGGCAACCGGTGCATCGCTGAATTACACGCTGAATCGCGGGTCCGATATCCTTTTCAGTGATCAAAAGCCCATCGACAGCCTGTTGAAACACCCGATGACCTGGACGAAGATCTGCAAAACCTTCATCATCCCCGATGTGAGCGATTCATCCCTGCAGATCAGGATATTCATTCACAACCCGAAGCGCACCCTTTTATTCATTGATGATCTTAAAATTCATTATCAATACCGATGGAATAGTAACAGAGGCAGGTCAACTGCCAGCTATGGAAGTAAGGAAAAATCCCCCCCGTTGCATTCAGATAATTAAGGTGGTACTCGTTTAACTGATCAGGAAATAATCTGATCAAAATATGGATATTTTTCATAGTTTTGTGATCAAATCGTTTTTCACGAAAAGGCATGAAAATAAATCATATTTCACAGGATGTAAGTCTTTTTCATGAACGAATTGCCCCGGAGAAAGGGATGCTGGCAGGATATGGTGCGCTGATCAAGGCATATCATCTCAGTGTTCCCCTTCCCGATAAGCTGGCGCTGATCAGTAAGAAGCATAAGCGATATGAAAATGACGCATGGTATGTTTTTACGCCACGATACCAGCCTGAGGATACGTTGAGCGGACATCTTACCTTCGCTTTAAAGCATGAGGGGATCGACTTGCTTGCTATTAAATCACTTTTCAATACCGTAGCAGAGGATGAAATCAGGGATATAATTACCAGTGAGCCAACCGGACAGTACAGCCGGAGAATATGGTACCTCTATGAATGGTTATTGAATACAAAACTTGATATCCCCGATGCAAAGACAGGTAATTTTATTGACCTGCTCGATCCGCAAAAACAATATACCGGGCCAAATGAGATCTCCAGGCGACACCGTGTGCGGCAAAATCTTCCCGGAGAAATAGATTTTTGCCCGTTGATACGGCGGACAAAAAAACTGGATCATTATATTTCACTGAATTTGTCTGAAAGATTGAAGAATTCCCTGGATAAAATTCCAAAGGATATTTTAATCAGGGCCTCTTCATTTTTACTCCTGAAAGATTCAAAAGCTTCCTATGCCATCGAAGGAGAAGCCCCGACGCTTAACAGGGCGCTTCGCTGGGGACGCGCAGTAAGTGAGGCCGGAAACAGCCCGCTTTCAAAAAGTGAATTAATCAGATTACAGCAACTTGTCATTGAAAGTGAACGGTTCACCACATTTGGTTTTCGTAAAACCGGGGGATTTATCGGAGAACATGACCGAACCTCCGGCACGCCGATTCCCGGTCATATCTCTGCCCGTTGGGAGGATCTCGATTTCCTGATCGAGGGACTGATCAGGATGAAATCGAAACTTCAGGCCTCTGGTTATGATGCGGTTCTTGCCGCAGCAATGATTGCCTTCGGATTCGTTTTCATACACCCTTTCATTGATGGTAACGGGAGAATACACCGGTATCTTATTCATCATGTCCTGTCACGAATGGGGTTTTCACCGGCAGGGCTCCTGTTTCCGATTTCTTCGGCAATTCTGGACAGAATTCATGAGTACCGTAATGTACTGGAAGCCTTTTCGCACCCTCGTCTTAGCCTCATCAAATGGAAACCAACCCGGGAAAATAACGTGGAGATACTGAATGAAACCTTGGATCTGTACCGCTATTTTGACGCAACCAAACAGGCGGAGTTCCTTTTCAGCTGTGTTGAGCAAACGATCAATGAGATCATTCCCGGCGAGGTTAAGTATTTGCATCAGTATGACCGGATGAAAACATTTTTAGATGAACACTTTGAAATGCCTGATAAAACAGTGGCGCTTTTAGTCCGGTTCCTTGAACAGGGAAATGGCAAAATATCGGCACGTGCACGAAATTCGGAATTCAGGAACCTGACCGATAAGGAAACACTAAAAATTGAACAGGCTTTCAGAGATATTTTTGAGGTTTGATTTCCATGAATGAAGCCGCCGGCAAAAAATAGCCTTGACGTATTGTAATAGTAAAATAGTTTTCAAAGCATAAACACTTTTCCTGAATGAAAAACAGCAGCCGGCAACAAATTTCCCTTGCAGTATTTGGTCTTTTATCCCTTTTGATCATCTTCAACCGGTTTCTTCTTCCCCGGTTTGACACCCGCGATATCTCTGCCATAATCAGCTGGGATGTCTTCGGATATTATCTTTACCTTCCTGCAACCCTTATACATCACGACCTTGGGATCAGGTCTTTTGCATGGGTACAGGAAATACTGGACACCTATCATCCCACTAGCGGATTTTACCAGGCCTATCTGAGTCCGGGGGGTGAGTATGTGATGAAATACCCGATGGGATTGGCGATCATGTACAGCCCGTTTTATTTCTCCGGACAGGTTCTGGCGCACATCTTCGGGTATTCTCCCGACGGCTTCACGCTTCCCTACCAGTTGTCCATTGCGACCGGTGGTTTGATTTACACCTTGCTGGGGATCTGGTTTCTCCGTAAAATCCTGCTGCACTTTTTCACCGATGGTGTTACAGGGTGGACAATGTTGATCATCGTGGCCGGGACCAATTATTTTCAATTGACTGCCTTTTACGGGGCCATGCCGCATAACTACCTGTTCACCCTTTTTGCGCTGATTGTGTGGTTTACCATACGGTGGCATGAAACTCCCCTTTGGAAATATGCGATACCACTGGGATTGCTTTGCGGACTGGCGACACTGATCAGGCCCACCGCCATCATCATCGTGCTGGTTCCGCTGTTCTGGAATATCTGGGGCAGCACCGCCTTTAGGGATAAGATCCTATTGGTCCGGAGCCACCTGCTGCAGATACTGGTCATGGCAGTTGCCATGCTGGCTGTGATTGGTTTACAGTTGATCTACTGGAAATTATTTTCAGGATCATGGTTGTACTACAGTTATGAAAAAGGAGAGAAACTCGAATGGATCGCACCCTACCTGATGAAAGTTCTCTTTTCATATAAAAAAGGTTGGCTTCTCTATACTCCGCTAATGGCCCTTGCCCTGCTAGGGTTCTGGCCGCTTGTCGTGAAATACCGGACGATATTTCTTGCCGTTTTCGTTTTTTTTATCGTTCACCTGCTGATTATTGCAAGCTGGCCCTCATGGTGGTACGGCGGAAGTTTCGGGCAGCGTGCCATGATGGAATCCTATGTGCTGCTGGCTTTTCCTATGGGAGCGATTATTCAGTGGATTGTAACCACGAAAAAGTTTATCCGTTGGCCTGCTATTCTGATAATATTTCTTTTTATCGGGTTGAATTTGTTTCAAACATGGCAATACATGAATTTCATCCTGGACCCTGACCGGATAACAAAGGCCTATTATTGGTCTGTTTTTGGTAAAACCAGCCTGAGCTATGCTGACCAGGTGTATCTCGAACCAACGACCGATATCAATGAGGAGGAATACCTGACGGAACCCAGGTATTTTGACATGAGGGTTGTTGCATCGTACGATTTCGAGAAACCAGGCCAGGCTACTCCCGAAAATTTAAGCAGAGATACCGCGAATTCCGGAATTTACTCCCTGAAAATGAGCCGGAACCTGGAGTTCTCGCCGGGTATAAATCTTCCATACAAAGAACTTGCGAAAAAAGATTTTGCCTGGATCAGGGCCAGCGCATGGGTTTATTTCACATGTAAACCCGAAGAGGCGATCTGCGGATTGGTCATCACCTGCAACCAGAAAGGGACGGCTTATAAATACCGAGTGCTGGAACTGGAAAAGCAAAACCTGAAACCGGGAATGTGGAATAAAGTCTCCATGGATTATATGACACCCTATTTTGAAGATAAGAACAGCACCATCCAGGTTTATTTCTGGTATAGGGGTGGCGAGGAGGTGCTGATTGATGATTTTCAGATTGCGCTTTTCGATCGGAAGAAATGAGACTTCTCGTATAATCCTGGAAATAACAATTGGGGAGGACCTCATGAATAAAACCAAAACGGAAGCTAAAAATATAGACTCAAAATCTGCTAACTTTGCAAACTCCATTGAAAGAGGGTGAGTTTACGGAATATCTTGCCTCGCAGATTCCCAATCTCTTGTGAGCAATTTCCGGGAAGGGACACGCCCAGGAGTAATGATAATTTATTAAGATGAATACCGGATGACCTGGATAAAAAATTCCATCTTTCTTTTAATCGTGTTGGTTCTCGCATTTCCTACGGTGCAGAAGGTCCTGAACATTGTCACATCCAAGGGACTCGAAGGTTATTTTGAACCAAGCATCAAGCCTGAGTTTTCGCTGGCCACCTTCAAAACCGGGGAATACCAGTCGAAAATGACCCCGCACCTGGAGCGTACCATCGGGTTTCACGACGATTTCACCAGGATATTCAACCAGTGCGATTTCACCCTGTTCTCCATCCCGCATGCTGCACGCATCATCGT
>CAZPWZ010000019.1:0-16768 GCA_964590675.1 uncultured Draconibacterium sp. | reverse complement strand
GTCCAACATTGGCTGCGTTTGTTGCATAAGGCGAGCGTGTGTAATCTACCAAACTTTGAAGTTCTTTCGTGTTCGGCAAACGCCAATCGTTGTGACCAAGATAATTTGCTGCATTTTGTGTTTGGGCATAAGCCAGTGCATGTTCCCAATCTATACCCGAACCGTTATCGGATTGTGGCCACATTAAGCCGGTCGCCAAATCGGAAATTGTTCCGTCGTTATTGTTTTGGAATAAATTGACGCCATACGAAAGATTGCCACGTACACAACGAATAAAGTGCCTGGGCCCTTCGGCAATGCTATACGCTTTAATATGTCCGGTGCCAAAATTCACGCCAAAGGCAAGTTCTGCGCCAGGTTCTGCGCCGGGTGCACCACTTATGTTGCCCATTACACCGGTATATTTGTCGCTGCTCCAGAAAATGGCGTGGCTGAGTTCTTCTTCAGTACTGTAATTTATTGTAAAATATTCGGTGTCAATGTAAGGCCAGCCGACACTTACATTCCATAAAGAGTAAAGTTCCTTAATGGTTGGCACGCGCCAGTCGTTGTAGCCGCCGTAGTTTTGTGCGTTCAGATTGTCCACCACGGTTTGTGTTTCCGCCCAAAAATATATTTCGGTGTCATGGCTTTGCTGCCACGTTAATCCGGTAATCTCATCCTTGACTGTAGATCCGTCGCTGCTTTTGGTGTAAACGGGAGTTACATGTTCAAACTGGGAATCCTGTCCGTAAAAGGCTCCGCCTAAAGCAGGCGTGATAATATTGCCGGCACTGTCCCAGCATTTGGTCTGACTTGTACCAACAACCGGGTAACAGCCTGCATAGGCCGGTTCACGCGGGACTGCCTGCAGATCTCCGCTGATGCTTGTTTTATCTTTTTTGCACCCGTATGATGTGAAAATAATTGCCGTGATCATCAGCATGGCTGCAAAACGGGGTAGCGATATTGTTTTTATCATGATGGAACGTTTATTTGTTGTGACAGCAAAATTAACGTGCAGGAAATCAATCAAAAAACGCAATCACCAGATGGCATGGTTGTGTCACTTGTCAGATGGTTTTTATCACTGAACGGTGGGGAACCCTGGAGGGATTTGCGGAGTGTCCTTTCCCAGTCTTCGGGGCTGGAGTATTTAAAACCTCCCGGTAACGCGATTTACACTTTACATTTTTGTAAGTACCTTACTGGCCATTATCAGCCATTTGAAGTGTTGAATAATATGAATCACAGCCAAAATAACAAACAGCTGTCCAAGTTTATTATGAATTAGAGAAACCGAAAATGTATTCTCAGGACTTAAAATGCCCAACCATATTATCACAGAGGAACAAGTGATCAGAAGCAACAGCAGTGTAATTACAGTAAGTAACTTGTTCTTCAAAAACCTCATTTTTCTAAATAAGCTTTTATACCAGCTCAAATGTTGGTATATATGAGTTACCATCGCCAACAGCCAGAATATGGAAGAGAAATTGTGAATATCTGTCCAGTGATTTACATTTAATCCCCAGCTTTTTTGGGAGGTTTCTGGTAAAAGTTTGGTTAGTGGGTGTAAAATTAATCCGGATACTGCACTGGTTATTACACATAGGACCATAGAAATATTTACCCAGTACCTATGTATTAGCGATTTGCTTATTTTATTTTCATTATTCGAGTCCAATTGAATTTGTATATAGGTGTTGTAATTGTCTTAAAAAGAAAAGGAATGAATTTTCATATTTACACTTTTTTGAACAATGGTTTGTAATTTTCAAAATAAGCGTAAATCAGGTATGCTGATAAAGTGAAATCAAATAATCCGAGGACTAAATAATCGGCATTGGCGACAAAAAGCACGTAAAGCAATATGTTGAATGCATAGGGAAAGGTAACCACAGCGCCAAAAGCTGCTGTTCTTGGAATTGCTAATAATAATCCTGCCACTACTTTAAAAATTCCCATAAAAGGAACAATATAACCTGATGCCATAATAGCAGTCATAAGCTGAGCCGTTCCGGGCGAAGCACCCAAAGCCATGTCCACACCTTCAGACAAGCCTTTTAATGTCATTACACCTGTTCCAATTAAAAATACGACATACACATACCGAACAATAGTTGTGACGAGGGAATGTTTAGGCTTCATAAGTAACGTGATTTATCTGACTTTTTTCATTTACTGCTCATAGGTTTTAAGAATGGATGCGCTTCAGTATTTAGTACGTATTTATCAAGGCTGAAGTTTTCTTCAGGAGCAAAGAACAGGTAACAGTATTTCATGATTTCGGCAAAGAAGAAGCTTTCAAGGGTATCCCATTTCTCCATGGTACGCACATCTTTTATCTGTACATACCCGTTTTCAACCTGACAATATTTTTCGATAGATTCAAACATGGTTTTACCCATTTGGTAATATTGCTGATCCTTTGTATAGTGCCATAAGTAATAGGCAGCTTCGATGGCTTCAGGTCGGATCATATAATAGGGTGAAATAATTTCCATGGTAGTGTAATTGATGCTTTCGGGCTCAATCCCGTAAAGATTCCACATTTTAAAAATTGATTTCTGAAGTTGTAGAGCCCTCTCTATATCTCCATCCAGGCAAAGAACGGCTCCCCAGAAGCAATCCAATGCTCCAAACTGAGTGATGGTTCTTTTCCCAGATTCCATATCGGCAAATCCATACCAGAAACCATTGACAGTATTGTCGGCGAGATATGTATTCACAGCATTCCTTGAGGTTTCCCACATTGCTTTTAAATCCTGATCACCAAAAAGCAACCATCCTTTGAGCAGATATTCGTAATAGGCATCTATCCCTCCACTTATATGTGCCTGTTTATTTGTCCATTCGCCTGTTTCAACATTTATATTTGATCCCACCAAACCGGTTTTTCCCCTGCGATTGTAAGCAGCAACCACTCCTTTCTTGCATTTCTCATAATATAAAGGATTGCCGGTAAGCTTTGAAAGCATTCCGTATTCAAGAAGCATTGAGCCAATTTCGCAAGGGTTTGTGACCTCACCTGAAACTTTACCTGTTCTAAGATTCACCAACCGGTAAGGCATTCCCGTATGAGAATCGAATACAGGGAGCATACGATTCCCGAGGTCTGTTGCCAAATCCAGAAAACGTTTATCCCCATCCAGTTGATATGCCGACAACAACCCACCCATTATACGGATAGCGATTTCAAATTGCTGTATCTCCATATCCTTATCAAAACTGAGTTTCGTGAAAATAAGTTGTTTTGCCTCTTCTTCCTGTTTTTCAAGTTTCATAATATGCATGGTGCTAAAAGCATCAACTGGTGTCATTAGTAAGGTTTCGGAATACCAGTTATGCCCTTTTTTCGAAATGGGATTTACCGCATCCATACCCCAGGCATAATCTTTGTAGGCAGTCCATCCTTTGAGGAATGCAGCTTTTACACGTTCGGCGTATTCTGTTTTCTCACTTTCGGATATGTTGCCGGGTCCTGACTGGCTATTGCAGGTAAAATGGAGTAACATTAACTGCAAAATGACTAGTGTCGTAATATTTAATCTCATAACTGTTTTTTATTTCTATGATTATTCATTTTTAAAAGATGAGCAGGTGCAAAAAAATAGGGAAAAGAACTTCGAAAAACTCTTTTCCCTTTCCAAATTTGCAGATACTGATTTTATGCCTCTAGTAAACTATAAGTTGTCGCGTTTCAATCGCATTGTCAGTTCTGAGTCTCAATATGTAACATCCGGGGGGAAGTTTGGAAATATTTAGTGTGGCATTAAATCCTATGTTGTATTTTAATAATTGTTGTTGCCCTGTGCTGTTGAAGATTTCCACTTGTGAGATTTCTCTCTCGCTTACAATCCGAATCTTATCTGTTGCAGGATTCGGAGATACAGTCACATGAAAAGTTTCCTGTTTTTCCTGCAAATTTGTGTACAGATCTTTAATGTAGACACTGGTCCCCTGATAAATTTCCTTTGTATTCATATTTTGAAGGAAAACAACAACCTCACAGTTTTGCATTACATAATCGGGTTCAAGAGAGATTATGGTTTGAAATGTTTGACTTGTCTGGTTTGAGAAATCAAGCGCTAATCCGTATTCATCAGGATAGCATGCACGGGCAGTAAAGTTTAATGTTTCGAATGCTGCACTTGGCCCTTTTATGTCTGATTCTGTTAATACTACAAAGGCTGCAAGATTCTCGCTATTATAACCTTGCCGAATTTCAATTGTAGTAGTTACTTTATATTCCAAACCTCCCAAATGTAAAAGTTCCGTTTCGATTTCGAAATTTGATGGCTTAGCATTTTGAATGTTGAATTTTGGTAAGTAATATGGGTACATTGTTGGCTCGGTGCCACCCACTGTTTCATGCCCTCCATCAAAATATGCAGTGGGATAGCCCGTAATATTATAAAAAATATCAGTCCTGTATGCTGATCCCGGAAATTCCCAGAGATCCATATTGTGCCACTCGATCGTTGTAATATAATCGCTATATTCATAAACAAGCTGCTCAGCACCTGCTGCCGCATACGGACAAAATCCACACCATGTGCCTGTTCCAATTTCGAGAATCACTTTCTGACGTCCATTGGCCGATACCGTGATTGTTTGAGATTTACAGTCGTTCACTGGATTTTCGTCAGTAGCAAGCAATGTACATACCATGACAGGTATATTTGCTCCAACCGTGTTCAACCATGGATCAAAAGAAACAATAATCTCGTCACCCGGGGCCAATGCAGCAACACTTTTTGTTGAAACATAATTGCCATTTCCGATGTCCATCGTAACTGAAAAATCCAATAATTCAAAACCATAGTTTTTAATTGTTGCTTTCGGCACTATTTCACCCAATGAGACAACCGCAGGTAAATTAATCATTTTGACACCCGCATCGTATCCAATCGTTGACACGTCAGCTGTTTTACAGTCGTTTGTATTAACTTCATCGCCGGCAAGCCCGGTACAAACTTCAACGGTATAATCTCCTGTGACGGCAATCCACGGATCAAATGAAACCTGGGTTTCCATTCCTGAAGCAAGAGCCGTAACATTAACAACAGAACTGTATCCTGTGCCGGCTATGTTACAAGTCACAGGGAAGCTGATGGATTGTACCCCAAAATTCTTAACTGTTGCTTTCGGAATTATCTGACCGGAACCCATCAGGGTATCCATATCAATAGAAGACACACCTGCATCCAAATTTATTGTAGCGCCATTAACCACCATGGTGTAATCTTCCCATTCACCGGAATAAGGGAAACTGGCGCAAGGATCGGGTGATGAAATTGCCAGCCAGTTGCCGCCAACCCTCATTCTGTGTGTGCCCGGAAGTGCAGTTCCGGGTATTTGCAAATCAACGCTATAGGTAACACTATAATCATCCACTTCATAATCAGTTAGAATACGCTCGGTATTACTAAAGGTCTCATCATCATTAAAATCGACCCACATGCTGATGTACTGACTGCCGCAGCCTGTCATTATCTGCATTACATACGTTCCGCCGATATTAACCGTGGCAGTTTTGTTCGTGAAGACCCCATATCCATTGGGACTGCAACCGCTGTTCAAGTTAAGAATCCCGGCAAAAGAAAAATCCTCAATCTTACATCCGGCAGAACAATTTGCGAAAGGAACACAGTAGTCATCAATGCCTTTGTTGCCTGTTCTCTCCTTATCTGTTAATTTTGACTGTGAATCTATATTAGCTTGCGAAAATGCTTGCGAAGCAACGACCAGGATTATCAAGCTGAATAAAATGTACAAAAATTTTCTCATAGCAATTTTATGTGGTTCAAGGTTAGTGAAAGTGGAACAGTTTAGTTGATAACTATCTGTAATGATTTTAACCCTCTTTCGGTGTAGAAATTTATTATGTACAATCCTGCAGGCCAGGAATGATCCGCAATAGTGAATTTTTTTGCATCAGGAGCAGCGTTGTATACCAGTTTACCGGTCATGTTGAACATCTCTACCCGATGGATGGTTTCTTCAGCTGTGATAGTAAAAGGACCGGAACTTGGATTTGGAAAGGCAATAATACCTGAACCATCAGGTTCAATTTCATTGATGGAGACCTGTGGTGCAGATACATATTTTTGAACCGTGGCCTTCCCGCCCGCATCGCTATCATTATAAACAACATAGGGAACATCATCCTGGTCAATTGTAAAATCCTGGTAGTTTGCGATACCCGAAATGGTGTTTGGTCCCACAGATTCCCAGGTGGTTCCGTCGAAAACTTGCACACTGGTATAATTGCCCATGGCCTGATTTTGGAAAGCGAGAAATAGTTTCCCATCGCTGTCACTGGCAAGATTGATGTATTCTCCAATAAAGGATGTTGCATCCGTGAAGGATACCCAGCCTGTACCAGTATACTTCTTGCCTTCCATTTGATGACTCCCGACCAGATTATGACAAACGAATATACTGTCATCCGGATCGATGGCAATACTCTGGCTTGAATAGGTATTCCCACTGAAAATATTACCCCCGCCAATGACATTCCAGGCTGTTCCGTCAAATTTGGAAACCCGTGTCGAGTAATTATATCCTTGTCCCAAGGCCCAGAGTACATAAGGATTATCATCACTGTCAAATGCCAATTGATTGAAAACCGCAGGTGCTCCAGAGAAAGAGCCGGTCCCTACATCAATCCAACTGCCGCCTTCATATTTTTTTACAAAACCAAAACTTCCGGAGGATTGATCATAATAAACAATATAGGGGATGCCTGCATTATTAAATTTCAGATCAATCATTCGGGCCGGTCCTGTACTCAATAAGCCTCCAACATTTTCCCATGAAGTCCCATTGGATTTTTTAACCTGAAGTCGTGTATTATCTGTTTTGCTGTTGTATGC
Organism: uncultured Draconibacterium sp.; assembly: GCA_964590675.1. GTDB lineage: Bacteria > Bacteroidota > Bacteroidia > Bacteroidales > FEN-979 > CAIVAT01. Next base: position 9,908 of record CAZPWZ010000019.1, on the reverse strand, counting down.
GATCCAGGGATCGTTATCCGGGTCCAGGTCGAACCCCATATGCCCCTCGTATTGAGCAAATGACGGACTGCCAACAGGGACCCAGCTTTGTCCGTCAAATTTCGAGACAGTCAGCGTGTAATTTGTTCCGCTGCCCTTTGCCCCGCTTGCCATGTAGGGAGTGCCGTCTGTTCCAGTTGCAATGGTAAGACCATTCACGTTGGTTTGTGAAATGCCCGGTGTGCCAACAATTTCCCATTGACCTGTTCCCGAACCCACCTGGATCTGAAATGACTGGTCAGTCGAAAGAATGCCATCAGAAACGGTTAATGTTACATCGAAAGTACCGGTGGTTGGTGGTGTTCCGAACAGGATTCCTTCTGTTTGTCCGGTCTGTTGAAATGAAAGCCATGAAGGTTTTTGTGTGGCGGCGATGGTAACATCATAATTATCGGGATCGTGGGTGTATACCGAATAAGAATAGGGGCTTCCTGTAAATCCCGATTCAACAGGCGAAGAGGTGAACAGCGGTTTTGCATTGGTGTCCCCGCTCAGGTAGGTACTTAATCCGGAATTCAGGATAAAACCGGTGCTGTTTTCAATCAGAAAACCTGCAACAGTGATGTAGTCGGGATTATAGCCTGTCGGAACAGTATAATTGAAGGCGTAACTATGCTGTGACCCATTGGTGATAGTGGCAGGGAGACTTCCGGGTTGTCCATTGTATCCGCCCAGCAGTTTCCTTGGTACATGATCGTAGGCCATCATTTGGGCAGGTACAGGGTTAGGTAGGTTTTCGAATCCTCCCATGGGAGTTGAACCGCCTGAATAGGAATTCGATTGATTATAACCAGGGGCAGGACCGGTAACGCCATCCTCAATGACAACTGCGGCCAGGCGGTAATCTCCGCTAAGGGCTTGAATGAAATTCGCGGAAATTGTGGCTGACAATGAACGCGTGAGGTTGTCGTAGGTCGTCGTAACCGAAATATACGCAGGAGGATTCACGGCCATTTCCTGAAGTCGTTTGGATTCCCAGGTAGTAGGTTCTGTCCCTAACAGTTTCCTGTTGACATTTGCCGAGGGTGCTGAGGAAAGCCCAGAGGCAAGAGAATATTCGTCATATTCCATCGGATCGCTCGTGTGGATTGAAATAAACACCACATTGTCATATTTATGCATAAGTGAATCGCCATAAACGATCCCTCGCGGGCAATAACTGCACCAGGTTCCCGTCAATTCTTCAAAGACAACCCATTTCTGGTTCGTTTGCGAAAAATGACGAATTGGAGCAAGAAAAAATATTGCAAGGAAAATCAATCCGGAAATTTGTAATTTATTTTTCATCGATATTCTTTTTTACAACCATCACCAAAGCAACAACTTCTATGACAAACATCACCAATGCAAAGATCCCTCCCTGTATGCTTCCTGCCAGGACGTTGTGGATGAAATCGAGGCCATCGGTTGCCAGTCGCAATACCAGCAATACAGTGATCATCGGTAACGATTTCCGGGTTAATGCAAAAACCCCAACAATAACCGTTGCCAGGTTCCTGGAGATATATAGCCCCAGTGGTCCGGCGAGGGATAAGGCGCCACCGGCGGTTAATGCTTCCCAGGCCCCGAATTGAATGTCGGGCTTGAAATAGGCCAGAAGGCTGAACATCAAAGCCATTGCTGTTGTGATCCATAGATATATGGTGATCCATTTGGGGGTTTCCGAACTTGAAATGTCTTTTGCCATGATTTTCTGTTTTAGGATTGTTAACAATAGGATTTGCTAAAAAGGTAAAAATACGCCTGTCACGAATTGCAATTTTGACTAAGGTGCAAATTTACCTTGGTAATTAAGTGTGGGAAAGGTAAAAAATGGATGAAGGATGGTAAAAAACGGAATATTTACCTATTAAGCCTGTCACGAAATGCCCCGGGTGGCATCCCTGTATGTTTCCGGAAAAACTTGATCATGTTGGTGGGTTCGTCAAAACCGAGTTGGAAGGCGATCTCTTTCACCGTGAATTCTGTATAACTGATGATCCTTTTGATCTCAAGAATAGTTCTTTCATCGAGAAATTGCTTGGCTGTCTTTCCCGTACAACGCTTTACCACCTGATTCAGCTTCTTTGCCGAAACAGCCAATTTACCGCTAAACTCCTCAATACCTAATCGCTCAGTAAGGTGAGTTTCCAACTCATCTTCGAAGGCTTTGAAAAGTTGCATGGATGAATCCATTTTAAAGGATGAGGTGGCTCGTTTTATCCGTTCAGCCTTCAGGATAAACTCCTTGACAAGGCATCGCAGAATTTCTACTTTGGCAAAGTCCTGGGGAGATTCATATTCAGCCTGCATTTGAATTACCAAATGTTCGAATTCCTGTTTTTCTTCCTCATTAAAGTAAAGTTGTACCGGTAATATCTGGGAATTAAACAGCATAAAATCACTATAAAACCGGTACAGGTTCTGTTCGTCGGTTATGAAGCCTGGCGTAAATACGATCAGGAAGCCCCAGGCATCGGGATTTTGAGTGTATATCTGCACCTGGTTTCTGGCCACCGGGATAAGGGTGCCAGGTTTATATGGAATGTTCTGAAAATCCAGAGAATGGAATCCTTCACCCTTGGTGATATAAATCAGTTGAAAAAAATTGAGCTTATGAGGTTTAATTGCCTTGCTTCCATATAAGGAGAATAGATCCTCAAGAGTTCCTACCTCAAATTCAATCTCCGGATGCTTTTGTTTGGAAAAAGCATATTCCTTGATCTTATGGGTTGTGGATTTTCCAATGCTGCCATTTCGGTCATCATATACTTTTCTTTTGGTCATTTCACAAAAGTTATTTCATTTGCAAAGATCTACGATTTTTGCCTCGTGTAAAATCACCTTAACCGAATATTTTAGCTTTAACATTCTCAATATACGACTTTCCTATCGGGATCTGCACCTTTCCGATTTCCACCTGGTTGCCATTTAGTGCATCCACGTGGGTTGCATTCACAATGTATGATTTATGGATCCGCAGAAAAGTGACGGGCAGGGTTTGCTCCAGCCGATGAAGCGATTCAAGTACCACAAACTTCCGTTGGCGGGTGTAAAAGGTCACATACTCCTTCAAGCCTTCTATATACAGAATGTCGTTGAGCATGACTTTGTGAACCTTATAATCCGCTTTCAGGGTGATGAAGTCTTTCCCGGTTGCAACTGGAACCTGTAGTATGGCAGTACCGGATAATGTCTTCAGCCTGATCTGTTCAACTGCTTTGTTCACCCCCTGCACGAATCGTTCAAATGCGATAGGTTTCAGCATGTAGTCGACCACATCGAGTACATATCCCTCCAGTGCGAACTCTTTGTAAGCAGTAGTGAAAATGACCACAGGCTTCATCTGCAGGGTCTTCATCAGTTCAAGACCTGTTAGATCGGGCATCTGGATATCCAGAAACATAAGGTCAACGTGTTTCGCCTGCAGTATCTGCATGGCCTCCATGGCGTTCTTTGCTTCCCCCGCTATTTGCAGATGCGGGATCTTGCCGATGTATCCGGTAAGCAGCTTGCGCGCATACTGCTCGTCATCAACAACGATACAATTAATATTCATCGGATTTTATTGTCAGCGTTACCGAAAATGTTTTTTCTTTCTTATCAATCAGCAACAGGTGTTTATCCGGATACAGGAGTTCCAGCCTTCTCTTAACGTTCTCCAGACCAATGCCAGTAGTTTTATCCTTTTTCAATTCGTTGCCCGGAATAGAGTTTTCGCAGGAAAAAAGAATTTCTCCTGCACGGGTGACCAGAGAAATCCTTATCCATGAATTTTCCTGGTCTTCAATTTTACTGTGTTTGAAACTGTTTTCAAGAAATACGATCAGGATAAGGGGCGCAATTTTCATTCCCGGCCCGCTGATGATGAAGTCATAGCTGATATTTCTCAGATTGTCATCTTTAAGGCGTTGCAGTTCGATATAGCTTTTCAGGTAATTGACCTCTTGTTCTAAAAGGACATACTTTTCGTTGCAATCATATATGACATATCGCAGCATGTTGGATAAACGGTGAATCGCCTCGGGGGTCTGGTCCAGTTTTAACTGTGCCATTGAATAGATGTTGTTGAGGGTGTTGAACAGGAAATGCGGGTTTATTTGCCACTTCAGCATTTTAGATTCAGCTTCCAGTACCTGGTTCTTCAACTGCAGTGCTTCCCTGTCGCGCCTTCTGCTAACTTCAAGGTTTCGGATGATCGTGCTTACAAAGACTATGAAAAGAATCTGAAATCCATTGAACATGATTGTTCTCTGGATCATCGCAGAATTCCGCATGGCCTCCTTTTCGGGTCTGTACTCCAAATTTCTTGCCCTGGATTCCATTGCTTGCCGGGGTGCTTTTTGCCCTTCGACAGGATGCCGTTCGTGAACAAACAGAACCTTGTTGACGGAAAAGAAAATAACCAAAGCGAAAGCAATAACCCCTGCAATACTCATCAAAAAAAGGCTGTATTTGCGGCGCTCAAAAAGCTTCGGGAGGAGGAGGAAATAATTGAAATAAAAAACCATGCCTTGAATTACAATGATAATGGCGCTTCTGAGCAGAGCTTCCGGTAAAGAATTGAAATCAGAAAGAAGCCAGGTGGTCAGGAACAGGTAACCGGCCCAGGCCGTCACATGGATTACAGGTGTCTTGATTTTCTTAAACAGATTCATGAAAGTGCGATAAAAAATATTTCCAACCCGAATTCAGTTTTACAATCCGGGTCAAAGATAATGGATGATTGGAAGAAAGTACTGGCTTTTCAACGAATACGTCGAAATCTTGTATAAACGGCCCAAATTTTTCAATATCAGGTGAATCCGTCTTCAGGTTGACCAGAAACCGCCATTGGTCGGTTTGTTTGTAACAGTGGTTGAATAAAGTTGTAACCCTTGCATTCCGAATGTAGTTTTGCCTCTGATTCACAAATTTAAAATCCATAAAACATGAAAAAAGCAGCATTAATATTAACAGCAATTGTGACTGTCGGGATTTTTACCCTGGTAATGGCACAGAACACCATGCAAAAAACTGGGAGAGGCCAAAGGATGGAACACTTAAAAAAAGAACTTAACCTATCCGATCAGCAGGAAAAACAATTCCAAACAATGATGGAAGGATTCAGACAGGAAATGGAGGCGCTGAAGGATGATGCATCCATCAGTCGCGAACAAAAACAGGAGCAGTTTCAGGTGCTCCGGGAAAAACATCTAGTACAAATGAAGAATGTGCTGGATGAGAGTCAACAGTCCAAATTTGAAAAGCTTATGGCTGACAGGCCAAGTCACAGAGGTCTTGAGAGCAAATCCTTTGAAAAGGGAAGGGGCGGACGTCCGGATCCTGTGATGATCGAGAAAATCATTCAGCGGAGGGTTGAATTTGATAAGGAATTGACCGAGGGTGAAAAAGCCATTATCGAAGAATACAGGCAAAAATTGGAGAAATTCATGGCATCCCATTCCGGCAAATCAGATGAGGAGATGATGAGGTCCAGGCATGATGGCCGGCAAGATCGTGGGATGGAGCCCTTTGACAAGGAAGAAATGAAGCCATTGATCCAGATTGCCAGGAACCATGAGAATAGCTTGCGGCAGATCATGACCGACATGAGACCTGCAGGAATGGAACGTACTGAGTTGGAAAAATCCGGACCAGGTATGGAAAATGGCGAGCAGCAGGAAAGGATGGGCAGGAAGCATGCAATCCGGTTCCTGCTGATGGATCCGGAAAAAGAGATGGTACAGGCAAAGCAAGGTGATGACCAGGTCCTTGTTTACCCTAATCCTGCCGGAAATGTGGTTAATGTCCAGGTTAACCTTGAATCGGCACAACCGGTTAAGATCGAGTTGCTGAATAAAATTGGCAATGTTAACAGGGTGTTGTTCGAATCCGGGATGCCTGCCGGGAAGCAGGTTAAGCAATTCAACATTGAACAGTTACCGTCAAATGAGATATATTTTGTCAAAACTACGATCTCATCCAAAACAATTTCGGTCAAATTGATGAAAAAGTGACCAAAGAAAAACAGATTCATTTCCTGAACTGTTTGTTTCGTTTTCAGTGTGTTTGGATGCACCGGGATCCCTTGGTTTGAAGGTTTTCCGGTGCTTTTTTATTAATACACCCCAAAAGGTTGAAATGGCTTAGTAAACAAAAACTCCCCACCGGTTTGGTGAGGAGCTTTAATGTTGAAGTTTGGAAATCAAGAATTTGTTGTCGCAATATACTGACGCAAGCCTAACGAAATTCAACACACCTAATTGCTTGCCAATAACATGTTAACTTTCTGTAGCGGGGACGAGAGTTGAACTCGTGACCTCCGGGTTATGAATCCGACGCTCTAACCAACTGAGCTACCCCGCCAAAATTTGAGGGTGCAAAGATAATATTTTTTTTTATTTATTTTTCATACTTTTGGCTGTTTATGGCGCCACCCTTGTTTCAAAGATCAGAAATGTTAAGGCATATCATCCAGTTACTGGTTGGAACATCATTGGCACAGGGACTTGCTGTTGTGCTGCAGCCGGTGTTAAGCCGCCTTTTTACACCGGCCGACTACACGATTTACGGTGTATTCATTACCATGCTCAGCTGGCTCGAAATCGTTACAACCGGCAGATATGAACTGGCAACTGTCATCCCCAAACAGGATCGCGATGCGATGAACCTGGTTGCCGGGGCGTCGCTGCTCTCCACGATCATCTCCCTGGTTGTGCTGATTCTGATTGTTTTTTTTGATCAGACCATCATATCGGTCTTCAAGGTTCCGGCTCTCCTTCCGTACCTTTATCTCTTGCCTGTTTCACTTCTGATCTGGTCTGTTTCCAAAATGCTCAACAGCTGGTTGGTCAGAAAAGAGGCATTTAAAGCATCTTCAGTGAATAAAATGGTTCAGAAAGGCAGCGAACAAGGAACAGCCCTTTCTTTTGGGCTGCTGTCAGTTCATAGCGGACTGATCATTGGCGACTTTGCAGGCCGTGCAATAATGCTGGCCGTTTCCATGAGGCAGTGCATTGTTCATGGTGCACGTTTTTCAATGATATCTTTCAGGGAGATGATCGTGACAATGAAACGGTATATCCACTATCCGCTTTATAATACAGTTCCCGCTTTACTCAATACAACTGCAACGCTGCTGCCCGTGTTTTACATGAGTTCAAAATATTCCTCCGAGATTGCCGGTAACTTCATTTTCTCACGAATGGCACTGATGCTTCCGATCTCTTTCATCGCCTTTTCCATATCGCAGGTTCTCCTGCAAAAAGTGGCGAAAAACCGCATGGATGAAAAATCCATACAAAGTGAGATAAGGTTCCTGGTAAAATACCTGGGATTGATTGCCGGTGCACTTATCCTTGTTTTCGTGATTGCAGCCCCATGGTTGTTTTCATTTGTTTTCGGCAAACAATGGCTGCTGGCAGGAACCTTCTCCCAGATCATGGTGGTCTCCTATGCTACACAGTTCCTTGTGTCACCGATCAGCAGCGCATTGGCTGCCATGGAGAAAATCAGGCTTTACAGCGCCTGGCAGTTGGCCTATTTTATTGCCATGGGTTCTGTATTCTTTGTCACCGCACTTCCCGCAAGGGAATTTATTATCCTTCTGACCGCTGTTGAAGTGGTGTTCTACCTGGTTTATCTCCTGCTGATCCTTCAGGCTGTGAGAAAATATGAAAAGTCAATCCATAGGATGAAGATTATAAACGATGAACCACTGAAAGGAAACAGCAAGAATGATTAAGGTTTGTCACATCTCAACAGTTCATCATGCGTTCGACGACCGCATCTTTTATAAGGAATGCCGTTCGCTGGCTGCAAATGGGTATCATGTGTCGCTGATTGTTGAACATAACCGGGATGAAATGGTCGATGGGGTGCATATCGTTGCGCTGCCTTTCGCGGGCAGCAGGGCAAGGCGATTCCTGGTCAATTCCTTCAGGGCTTTTTCGAAAGGAATGAAGACAGGTGCCGCCCTGATCCATTTGCATGACCCTGAGTTGATTTTGATCGGCCTTTTATTCAGGTTATGTGGCCGGAAGGTGATTTTCGACATCCATGAACTGGTGTATGTCCATTTGGAACAAAAGGATTGGCTGAATCCCTTTCTCCTGAAGGGCATAAAAATCACCTATCGGATTTCTGAATCCCTTGCAATCAGGTATTTCAACAGGATCATTCTCGTGGTTGATGATGATTCTTTCCGCGACTATTTTTCCATGAATTATCCCGCACAACAGGAAAAATTTACCTATATCAGGAATTTCTGCATGCTCTCCATGATTGATCAGGCCCTTCCGGCGCAACTTGAAACAGACAAACCGGTGTTGATTTATGCCGGAGGATTAACAAGGATCAGAGGCATCAGGGAAGTAATTAAGGCAATAGACCTGATGGAAAACAGTCCGTTGTTTATCCTTTTTGGACAATGGTCGGAAGATGACTACCTTGCAGCGTGTATGTCGGAACCAGGCTGGCGGAATGTCAGATATATGGGATATAAAAGGCTTGAAGATGTTTATCCTTTTATGAAGTCAGCCGACCTGGGGATCGCATTGCTCTATCCGTTGAAGAATTATCTGACCAGTTTGCCGGTAAAGGCTTTTGAATATATGGCGTGTTCACTCCCCATCCTGATGTCAGACTTCCCTTTTTGGGAGAAAACCTTCGGTGATGGAGCCTGGTTTGCCGATGTAAATCAGGTTGATGCGATCCGTATTCAACTTGAGGCGATTCTATCGAACCGGGAAGAAATGAAAGAAAAAGGAAGGATCGGGCGTAAAATGGTTGAAGAACGTTTTTCCTGGGAAGCTGAGGAACAACGGCTTTTAACATGTTACCAGGAAGTGTTATCTGTTAGTTAAGAAATCGATGGAAATAAAAATTCTTCAGCCTGATGAAATTGAATCTTACCGTGTGATCTGCGAGCGGGTAGGGGCCCTTTTTGCCCATCCCGGGTGGGCAGGATGTTTTGGCCCCGGTGTTCAGATATGCGGCATTTTTAACAACAACAGTGAATTGTCTGGCGGATTCGTCTTCCTGAAGACAACCATCAAGGGCTATCCCTATTTCACCAATCTGCCGTTTACTCCGTCGATCGCCCTGTTCTACCTGAATCCGGCTGAAAATGCAGCGAACAGGCTGGGCACGGATAAGGAAGTGCTCAATGCGGTTGCACGGTTTTTCAGGCAATTTAAATTTCCGGTTCAACGATATTGCCTTCCTCCTGAAATTGTTGATATGCAGCCATTTGTGTGGAATGAGATCAAAGTGATACCTCATCTTACCTACCAGGTCAACCTCCGTATTCCCGAAGATATCCTGTATTCAAATGTCTCTCCAAAACTTCGTAACAATGTAAAGAAAGCCGGCAGTGACGGCATACTGGTTGAGCAAATTACTGACTATAAACTGCTTGAATCTCTGATAATCAATACATATTCCCGTGAGAAAACAACAATCAATCCGGAATATATCCGGAATATACTGTTCAGTTTCGCACATGAGGGCAATAGTTTCGCATTTGGCGCCTACAGCGAAGGTGTGTTGATCGCTGCCTCCTTTTTTCTGCATGATCATCATACGGTTTACTATATGTTCGGAGGATTTCATAATGCCCTTAAACATGAAGGAGCCGGTGCATCAACCATTTGGACCGCAATTCGTTATGCAAAATCGAAAGAGTTGACGACCTTTGATTTTGAAGGATCCATGATCCCGAGAATTGAACGGTATTTCAGGGGATTTGGAGGGGAAATAAGAAATTATTTTACACTGAACAGGGCCCCGTTCATCGTGGAGGTTGCATTGAAAATAATTAAAAGATCCATTTTCTGATGTTATTTACATCCCTTGCCTTCGCACTCTTCCTGGTAATAGTATTTTTTTTGTATTGTTTCGTTTTGGCC
>CAZPWZ010000018.1:0-17336 GCA_964590675.1 uncultured Draconibacterium sp. | reverse complement strand
CTTATTGCTGTCCAGTTTCGGACAGGCAATGGCGACGGATTTTCCTTTCAGGAAACGTGCATGAAAATTCCCCATGGCAAAGGCAGCACAGTCAGCAGCAAGCACAACATCTGCGTTTTTGAAATATGATTCCTGGGGATTGAGCAAATGCAGCTGAACTGGCCACTGTCGTAATTCAGAGGCGGCAGCCGCAGCTGTCACCGGAACGGCGGCTGCGTCCTGTTTGATTTCTTCGGCTCGGAAATCCTTGGCCATCGAGCCGGGACATCCACATTCACTATGTGAATGATTTTCTGTTTTTTCGGGATTCATCATAATGTTGTGTTCTTTTAAGTAATCAATTGCCTGTTGCAAAAATTCCGTTTCGTTATGATCGCGAAGATGCTCCAGGTGCGCAAGAATTGTATTCGTTCCCTTCGGAACCATGATCTCCATCACCTTTCGCTCGTCGTAAGGCTCAGCCTCACGCTCGATGATTTCAATGGCTCCCTCGGGACAATGGCCAATACACGCCCCAAGCCCGTCGCAGAACAAATCGCTGATCAGCCTGGCTTTGCCATCGATCAGCTGCATGGCGCCTTCATGGCAGTTGGGAATGCAAATGCCACATCCGTTGCATTTCTCTTCATCAATCTGAATGATTTTTCGCTTCATATATCATAGGTGTATTTAAGTATCTAATTGCCTCTTTATGATTAAAAAAATTACAGGTATGACTGTAATGTCTGCTCCTTCAAAAACTTTTTAAATTCTGCAGTCAGTTTGTTTACCACATTGCCCATCAGGCAGCGGTCAAAACCGCAGAGATCATATGACAAGGGGCATTCGCCAACATCAATCTGCCCTTCAATGGACTGGTAGATATCAAGCAGGCTGACATTCTTTGGTTCCATTTTCATCGAAAATCCACCTGAAGGACCCCGAACAGATTTTAACATGTCATTCTTAACCAGGCGCTGCAAAACTTTTGCAATATGATTCTTTGAAAATCCTGTAATTTCGGCGATCTTTACTGCATTAATTCCATTTTCGGAACGGGCAATAATAACCATGCTGTGAATTGCGATAGAAGAGGCCTCTGATAGGGCAAAAATCTTTGACATGGTTTATTCAGGTATTTGAATACGCAAATGTATGTATAATTTTTATTGCTCCAACAAAGAAACAAAAAAAAATTTACTTTTGAGGAATATCATTGTAAATCAGCCTAAAATGGCGAAAATTGTTTAAATAAAAACTGTTGCTGAAATTGAAAATGGTGAAAACTGTTTATCTATTAACACTACTTTGGGCGTTTTCGACGCACTGTTTCTTCCAAAACTATGCCTATCGCCACCAATCGTTGAACTCCATCGATCCAGCAAGAAGTAACCGTCCGGTGCTTAGTGAATTGTATTACCCTGCAACCACAGCCGGAGAAAATACGCCCCTTTCAACCGATTTATTCCCGGTAATTGTATTCGGTCATGGGTTTCAGATGGGTTATGATTCCTATTTATATTTTAAGAATGCCATTGTTCCAGCGGGTTATATACTCGTCTTCCCTAAAACCGAAACTTCGGTTTTCCCCAATCATGCAGAATACGGGTCCGATCTTGCCTTCCTGGTTCTCCAAATGAAGGCTGAGGGATTAAATCCCTCATCACCGTTTTTTCAGCATATCGACAGTACTTCCGCAATAATGGGTCACTCCATGGGTGGTGGCGCTTCTTTCCTTGGATGTAAAAATAATCCGGCTCCCACTACCATGGTCACATGGGCAGCCGCTGAAACCTCGCCCTCAGCTATCCAGTCTGCAACCAGTATCACTATTCCATCGCTTGTAATTTCAGCAGATAAGGACTGTGTTACGCCACCTGAATCGAACCAAAAACCAATGTATGATTCATTGTCAAGTGATTGCAAGGTATTTATCAACATAATCGGTGGTGGTCACTGCTATTTCGCTGAGACCAATTTCATCTGTTCTCTTGGCGAAATAGGTTGTCCCGCCTTTACCATCAGCCGGGAGCAGCAACATGCAACAGTTCTTGATTTCACAAAACTCTACCTGGCATATTACCTGAAAAATCAGTCCAATGCCTGGTCCGTTTTTAATGATTCACTGAACAATTCTCCCCGGATTACTTTTCAGAAATCATGCACCATCACTTCAACGGGACCTGGGAGTTCTGTTTATAATGTTCGCTCTTTTCCGAATCCTGCTGAACATACAATATCCCTGATGGGTAATTACGCTGGAAAAGGTCCTGTAATTGTAAATGTTTCAGATTTATCCGGCACAACTTTTCGCACATACAATGTTACCCCGGAGGGAAACCGGTTTCAACTTACAATCGATATGAATGCCTGGAGCAGCGGTATTTATTTTGCACAAATCCGAAGTTTAGCCGATACACATTTGGTTAAGATTTTGAAATATTGATATCTTGCATGCCTTATGACCAGAATAATCTCAAGTTTACAAAATCCGGTGATCAAAAATGTTTTGCTGCTATGCGAGAAACCCAGGGCCCGCAAGGAACAGAACAGGATTGTGATCGAAGGCTTGCGTGAAACCGGTCTTGCAATCACCAGCGGATTCAAGATTACTGATCTTTTTTTCGCCCCCGGCATAACGCCTGAGGCTGAACTGAAGTCGTTACCCGCAAGCAATAATAAGATAGAATTTATTGAAGTATCAACAGATGTTTTCAACCGCATGGCCTACCGCAAAGACAGTGGCGGCATTATTGCGCTTGCCGAACCCAGAAGGCTTGTTTTCGGGGACCTTCAGCTGCGGAAGCAGCCACTTGTGCTTGTGGTTGAAACCGTGGAAAAACCCGGAAATCTTGGTGCCCTTCTCCGCACCGCAGATGCAGCAAACCTTGATGCTGTTATCATTTGCGATCCGCAAACCGACATTTATAATCCGAATGCTATCCGGTCCAGCATCGGTTGCATCTTTACAATGCCTGTTGTTACAACCACATCCGGGGAGGCAATAAACTGGCTCCGTGCTGCAGGAATAAGGATGTTTGGAACAGCGCTGACAGCAACTCATTTTTATCAGGAAAGTGATTTCCGGCAGCCATCGGCAATTATCATGGGAGCTGAAGCAACCGGGTTGAGTGATCTGTGGCTCAATGGGGCCGACGACCTGATAAAAATTCCGATGAGGGGGAAGATCGACTCAATGAACGTATCAGCATCCGCGGCGGTGGTGATTTTTGAAGCCATGCGGCAACGGAATTTCCGGTGAACTGTATCCCCGCCCAGACCGGGTGGAAGTACCACGAAATTTATTTATATTTCTCGTCACCAGGCTTCAGCTCAAGGAATCCTTTGGGCATTTTGCTTTTAAAGTCGACGAGTTTGCCGGTTACAGGATGGCGGATGGATAGATAAAAAGCATGCAGGCGGATACGTCGTTCATATTGTGAATCAGCGCCATAACGACGGTCTCCCACCACCGGACAGTTCATTTCCGAAAGATGAACCCGGATCTGGTTCTTACGGCCTGTTTCCAGTTCCACCTCCAGGAGCGCATAATCCGGGGTGCGGTCCATCACCCTGTAATGCGTGATGCCCAATTTGGCCCCCTCCTGCACATTGACCGAATGAACACGCTGATCGTGCCCTTCAACAAGCCAGCTGCGGATGGTGCCCTTATCCTCTTTAGGCTGGCCTTCGACCAGCGCGTAATATAACTTCTTGGTATCCATCCAATGGTTCTTGATCTCCTCCTGCAGCGCTTCGCTCTTCGCAAAAAGCAATATCCCCGAAACCTCCCGGTCGAGCCGGTGTACTACGAACAGGCGCTCTTTTCCCTTTGAATTTTCCTTTACATATGCCTGCATCTGCTGGTAAAACGAAGTCCCTCCCAGCCCCCTGTCGCCAATGGTGAGTAAACCCGCTGGTTTTACTGCCACAAGAATTGCCTCGTCTTCAAAAAGTACCTGGTAAGGGGGTTTGACCTTATTGATCTTTACCACCTGCTTTACATATTCTACGGCATCTCCCGCTTTCAGGATGGCGGAAGGATTTGTAACCATCTTCCCGTTCACGCGCACATTGCCATGCGAGATCCGCTGTTTCACAGTTGTTTTGGAAGCCGTTTGAAACTCTTCAAGCATATGCTGCAGTAAGGTAATCTCTTTTGTTACTTTAACTTTCATAGGTGCAATTTGTGGACAGGTGGCCAAGTGGACAGGTGGACAGGTAGACAGGAGACCGCTTGTCCAGTTGTTCAATATTCTCCTCAGTTTATTTCAATTTTATCCGTAAAGTTACCGGCTCATGGTCCGAAAACTCAAAACCCGACGGATTCGTTGCAATGCGATTGATCTCTATATTCGGCGAGACAACAAAAAAATCAATGATAGTCGTTCGCGTCACTCCTTTTTGATAAGGCATGTCGGTAAACCGGTTTGAAGGAACCAGGGAATCATACACAAAGGTCCAGTCCGAAGCAAAAGTGTCCGGGATCGGTGGTTCAATTAAAACCGGAAGATCGCCCTGGCGAAATGTATTTATATGAAACCCGCGCGGATTGCTGTTCCAGTCGCCTCCGGCAATTACATAATTACCCCGGTTGTATTCATCCCGGAGGACGGAATCGAGGATTGACAATTCATGTTCACGCAATAACCCGGTTGAGTCATAGGCTGAGTTATGCAGGTTTATAATTACCAGATCCTTCCCATCATTGAGTTTGAACCGGAATAGAATATAACAGCGTTTAAGCATAGCCAGCCTGGTTGGCCAGGGAAAATCTGATTCAAAATACTGAACCACTGCATCATCGGGCCGGAAAGCAGAAAAGGTCACAAGTCCGGAGTTGACGTGTCCCAGGGGATCCGTCACCGGAACCGGTATAAACCTGCATTTATAATTGAAAGCGAAACCATGACAATATCCTGGTAACAGGGAGGATAAGCCGGCATATTCGTTCTGTGTCCAGGATCGTTTTGAATTTACATCCACCTCCTGAATCAGCAGGAAGTCAATCGTATCGTACGATTCGACTACTTTTTTGATCCCGGCAAAGTAATCAAGGCACTGAACTTTCCCGGGCCGGGTTTTTTCCCCGCCGTCATAGAAAAAATCCAACTCCCTGCCCAGGCCGGCATAACCAATATTCCAGGTCAACAGGTTAAACTCCCTGCGCTCCGGGTCAATTGACCGTGCGTTACCGCCGATTTCCACCTTTGATTTCAAGGCCGGAGAAAACTCAGTAACGGAAAGAAAAACAACGAATCCCAGTGAGAATAAAATAATCAGGCTCACAAGAATCCCCAAGGTCCAAAATAATTTTTTCACCGGTTTTGTCATGAGTTCAGGATAAAAATCGAAGGTACGCAATTTTTTTTAACTTTACCTTCTCAATTGTCCAATTTATTCTCACCCAATGCCACTTCTCGGGTCACTCATCAGAAAAGCATATGAACTACGTCAGTTTCCCATAGATATAATCAATATCAATCCTGTAAAGGAACAGGAGAAGGTATTGAAAAAATTACTCATTAGAGCCCAGGATACTGCTTTCGGAGAATACTACAACTTCAGTGCGATCCTTGGACGGAATGATTTCCGGGAACAATTCAGCGCTGCCGTCCCGGTGCACGATTACAGCACCATGTTCAAAAACTGGTGGTATCGTTGTCTCAATGGCGAGCCTTATGTGACATGGCCGGGGAAGGTGAAATATTTTGCGCTCACCTCAGGCACATCGGAATCCTCCTCCAAACATATCCCGGTTACGGCCGACATGTTGCATGCCATGCAGAAAGCCAGCATACGCCAGTTGGTTTCTGCCACAAAATACGACTTCCCCGATGAATTTTACGAGAAGGGGATCCTGATGATCGGGGGGAGTACGCATCTGCGTTATAACGGAACCTATTACCAGGGAGACCTTTCAGGCATTACTGCAAGCAATATCCCCTTCTGGTTTCAGCATTTTTACAAACCCGGACGACGCATCTCCCGCGAACAGGAATGGTCAGTGAAGCTTAACGACATTGTGCGGAAGGCGAAATCGTGGGACATCGGAATCATCGTCGGGGTACCGGCATGGATCCAGATCATCCTGGAAAAGATCATCGCTCATTATGGTGTCAATACCATTCATGATATCTGGCCAAATCTTTCGGCCTACGTTCACAGCGGGGTCTCATTCGATCCCTACATCCGGAGTTTCGAAAAATTACTCAGCCGGCCGATCCTGTTCAATGAAACCTACCTTGCCTCTGAAGGATATATTGCATTTCAGCGGCCAGGGAACAGGAAAAGCATGGAAATGATCCTCGATAATGGGATTTATTATGAATTTATCCCATTCAATGAAGAGAATTTTGACAATGAGGGCAACCTCAGGCCCAATCCTGAAACCATCACCATAGGACAGGTTGAGGAGGGCAGGGAATATGCTCTCCTGCTGTCGACCTGCGCCGGGGTTTGGCGTTACCTGATCGGGGATACCATTAAATTCTTATCCACGGAACGGAGTGAGATCCTGCTCACCGGGCGGACGAAACAGTTTATCAGCCTCTGCGGTGAACATGTTTCACAGGATAATCTCAACCGGGCAATCCGGATGTTCCAGGAAGAATTCAATGTACAGATCAATGAATTCACCATCACCGGCATAAGTTATGGCAATCTTTTTGCCCACCAGTGGTACCTTGGAACCAACGATCCTGTTGATCCTGAGGTTGCCGCCCGTAAACTGGATGAATACCTCAAAGTCCTGAACGACGATTACCGGGTTGAACGTATTGAAGCCATTAAAAACGTTTCTGCAGAAGTATTACCTTTGCAGGTGTTTCACGACTACATGAAGTCCCTGGGCAAGGAAGGTGGCGCACACAAATTCCCGCGGGTTCTTAAAAACAGCCAGTTGGAACAATGGGTCAGGCATAAAAATTCATACAAAGTTTAAACAGTCAATTGAGTTCGTTTCTACATCCCCTGTTTGAAGGCATCATCCTGGGCCTTACAGTTGCCATTTCCCTTGGCCCCGCATTGTTTGCGCTGCTGCAGACCAGCATCAAGCATGGGGTGAAGATCGGGATTTTCCTTGCAGCAGGAATATTCATCAGTGACCTGACCCTCGTGGTTGCTTTGTATTTTGGTGCTGCCCAGATCATCACCGACCCTAAATATCACCTGGTGCTTGGCATCATAGGGGGCATTGTTATGACAATCTTCGGGATCTATACTGTTTTAAAAAAGGTGTCTATGACTGAACAGGTTGAAGCCATCAATGAAATAAAAGTAAAGAAAAAAGGCCCTTTTCCATATTTTGCCAAAGGGTTCGTGCTCAACCTGGCCAACCCATTTCTTTGGGTATTCTGGATCACCGCGATGATTGCCATTAATGCCACCTATGGCGGAAATCAAAAATCGGTCGCCCTTTTTTTTGTGGGATCCTTGTCCATGATCCTGATGACCGATATTTTAAAAGTGGTTTTAGCCAACAAGATTAAAATCGCCGGTAATCCATTGGTCAAATTGTGGATGAACCGGATTGTCGGTGTGTTGTTTATTATAATCGGTGTTTTTGTAATATCAGGCTCACTGCTGGAATATTTCAGGGGAGTCTCTCTCCAGGTGCCCTGATTGGAATCTTTTGATTTCCATGCATTGTCTGCATGCATTGCCCCGAAGCACTAAATCGATTTAATCAGTTTTTCAAAGTCAGTCTTAAAATTGGTGCCTATCGGGATCATCCGGTCTTTGATCTTGACATGATTTCCTTCGATCAGATCAACACGCGACAGGGCTATGATAAACGATTTGTGGATGCGGGGAAATGATTTGGAGGGGAGCAGCGTTTCAATATTCTTCAGCGACTGATAACTGACGATCATCTTATCGGTGGTATAAATCTTAACATAATCGCCCAGCGCCTCGATGTAAAGAATATCATCAAGGGTAACCTTATAGGTCTTTTTACTGGATTTTATAAAAAGAAACGAATCATCGGGCTTATCTGCCTCCTTCGGCTCGTAATGAGGCAGCTCCCTCCCTTTCAGCATCTCCTCCGCTTTCTGGATGGCCTTGTAAAAACGATCAAATGCAAATGGTTTCATCAGGTAATCAACCACATCAAGTTCATATCCCTGGATGGCAAATTCGGCGTATGCCGTGGTAATGATCACCAGGGGGGGATTTTTCAGGGTTTTAAGAAAATCCATCCCGCTAAGCCGGGGCATGTTGATGTCCAGGAAGAGCAGATCCACCTCGTGGTTGTGCAGCACATCGATGGCCTCAACAGCACTGTTGCATTTTGCAACGATTTCGAGAAAGGGGATGTTCTCAGCATAACGCTCTACCACACGTTGCGCCAGCGGTTCATCATCAATTATTAAACAGCGGATATTCATCGCACTAAAATAGTTAATTCCACTCTATATAGGGCAGGTGACTGAACGATTTTTAATTCATGACTGCCCGGATAGAGCAATTCAAGTCGTTTTTTGACATTGGACAATCCAAATCCTCCGCCGGTATTATGTTCGGGATAGCCATCCACCTTGTTTTCGATGCTGAAGATAACACAATCCGGATTTTCCAGGTTGAACACAATCCGGATATACGGGTCGATTTTCTTATCCTTTGATCCGTGTTTGAAGGCGTTCTCGATAAATGCTATATAAAGCAGCGGGGCAATTTTCAGATCAAGATGCATGCCCCTCACTTCAAAATCCACCTGCAGGTTCTCATCGGCACGGAGGCGTTCGAGGTAAACATAACTCTGAAGAAAATCAAGCTGTTTACCAATTGGTACCTGGTCGTCCTTGGATTCATAAATAACATAACGCATCAGGTCCGACAATTTCAGGATCAGCTCCGGCGCCTTGTCTGATTTGTCGAGACTGAGAGAGTACAGGCTGTTCAGGGTATTGAAAAAGAAATGAGGATTTACCTGTGCTTTCAGCGCCCTGAGTTCAGCCTCGATCTTCTGTTTCTCGACCTCCTTCATGCGAAGTTCAACATCCTGCAGCGTAATTGAATCACGCATGACCTTCAGCAGGGTCGATACGATGAGGAATAACAAAACCAGGATGAATTCAGCGATAAACTCAGTTAAAAAGTTCGGATGTGATCCCCCTTCAAAAACGTAGGTGATAAAATAATTGCAAAAAATGAACAGGAGAATGTTCGCAAGCTCCAGGATGAAAAACAGGAGAAATTTCCTTCTGTAAAAAAATGATGGTATCAGCCAAAGCAGGTTTATATACACTGATATCGCCAGGAATATGATGGTAATCAGGATGCTGGCGGCCATCTGGAGTGTGATGCTGTAAAAATTAAAATCGCCGCGGGTGTAAATCAGGACAACCGTAAACAGTACGATGCTGATAAGCCAGAAGAGGATATGCTGGACGTACAGGTTAAGTTTACGCTTCGGCATGAAACTGCTGGATTTCATTGAGGTAAATTTTTCGCAAATGTGGGCATTGATTTCGGGATTGTCAATTTTTTTTGATATCCGGCCTGAAAAACAGGATGAATGCCGTGCATTTAACCGTGAGCATGCTTTCAGTTCAACTGCCAAATTAATGCGATCATCGAGAATTTCATTCGTTCATCAAAAAACATCCCATGATGCAAAAATTGTTACTAATATTGCAATCCGTTTTCAATCAGCTACTAACTTAGAAAAATCACATCTTATATCTCTAATTTTTAATTTTCAAATTTTATGAAAACATTATCCTTGAAATTGAAATCTGTCTTGATCGCGATGGTGCTTTTTGCAGCATCCGGGTCATTCGGTTATGCTGAAAATCCGCCCGATGAGGGAATGTGGCTTCCACTGTTGCTTGAACGTCTGAATTATGTCGACATGCAGAAAATGGGACTCCATCTTACGGCTGAAGAACTTTACAGTATAAACAATAACAGCCTGAAAGATGCCATCGTGGGCCTATCCAACGGAGGGGTAAATGGATTCTTCTGCACGGCCGAGCTGGTTTCGGGCCAGGGGTTATTGTTTACCAATCATCATTGCGGATACGGCGCCGTTCAGAACCACAGCACACCAGAACACGATTACCTGGCAAACGGGTTCTGGGCAAAATCGATGAGCGAAGAGCTGTCAAACGAGGGCATGTGTGCATCATTCCTGCAACGCATTGAAAACGTGACCGATTCCATAATTCCTTTGCTTTCCGACACCTTAAAGGAAACCGATCGTGCCTCCAAGGTCAAGGAAATCTCTGCCAGGATCCGGAAAAGAGCCGAAGAAAGTGGTAAATATGAGGCAACTGTAAAATCCTTTTATGGCGGCAACGAATATTACCTCTTTGTTTTTAAAACCTATAAGGATGTTCGTTTGGTAGGGGCACCCACTTCATCAATCGGAAAATTCGGCGGTGATACCGACAACTGGATGTGGCCGCGTCATACCGGCGATTTTACCATTTTCCGCGTTTATACCGATGCTGAAGGAAATCCGGCCGCCTATTCGGACAAGAATATCCCGCTGAAACCTGCCTACCATCTTCCGATCAGCCTTAAGGGAATTAAAAAGAACGATTTTGCCATGGTCTGGGGCTATCCGGGAACAACAACCCGTTATGTCACCTCTTATGGAATTGACTATAATCTCGCCGTGCTTTACCCGACCATCATCAAGCTTTTCGGGAAAGAACTTGAGGTTATGAAGGAACGCATGGATGCAGATAACACTGTAAAAATAGCCTATGCCGACGATTATGCCGGGATAGCCAATACATGGAAAAATTTCATCGGCCAGTCCAGGATGCTTATCCGTAACAAGGTGGAAGATAAAAAGAAGAACATTGAAAGTGAATTTGTTGCATGGTACAGCAAAGATCCGGCCCTTCAGAAAAAATATGGAAAGGTGCTCGACGACCTGAAATCCAATTATGCCAGCATGAAAAAAATCGCCATTCCCTACTACTATTCCAACCTGGCAGGAATGGGACTCGATGTGGTGCAAATGGCAAACCAGTTTGACGGACTCCATAGTGCGCTTGAAAAAAAGAATAAGGCCGCTGTCAAGGAGGCCCAGGATGGATTAAAAGAGGCTGTTAAAGAGCAGTTCAAGGAATACGACCAGGCTATTGCAAAGAAAACCCTCGCCGAGATGCTCCGGTTATATGCCAAAGATGTGACAAAGGCCGAACTGCCAGGCATCTTCAAGACCATTGAAAAGGACTACAACAACGATTTCACTGCGTTCGCCGATGCCGTGTATGCAACTTCCGTATTTGCTACAGCTGAAAAAGCCAATAAGTTCATTGATAAACCAAGCCTGAAAACATTTAACAAAGACCTTGGATGGCAACTGTCCAAGTCGATGCAAGAGGCCATGGGTAAAAATGCGGCCGCATTTGGAGCCGCCAGGGGGAATGTTGGTGTTGCCAACAGGCTTTTCATCGCAGGTATCAGGGAAATGAACCCGGACCTGGTAAAATATCCGGATGCAAACTCCACCATGCGCATGTCCTATGGCAGTGTGCTCGATTACTATCCGGCCGATGCTGTACACTACGACTATGTGACCACCCTCAAGGGTATCATGCAGAAGGAGGATCCTACCAACGATGAATTCACCGTGGAAAAGAAACTGAAGGATCTGTTCAATGCCAGGGATTATGGACAATATGGGGAAAACGGGGAGATGGTTGTTTGTTTCCTTACCACCAACGACATCACCGGCGGAAATTCCGGAAGCCCGGTCATCAACGGCGACGGTCATCTGATCGGACTTGCCTTTGATGGCAACTGGGAAGCTATGAGCGGCGACATCATGTTCGAACCCGATATGCAACGGACCATCAATGTGGATATCAGGTATGTCCTCTTCATCATTGACAAATTTGCCGGCGCAACCAACCTGATCAACGAACTCACCCTGGTGAAATAGCAAACTGTTTTCTCATGGAAGAGGCTGTTTCAACCCAAGGAAACAGCCTCTTTTTTATATTCCAAATTCCCTTTTCATCTCTTTTACCTTCTTAAGCATCCAGCCTTTATCCCTTTCCCAGGTTCTGAAACTGGCCCAGAAGCCGACAGTAATTGCACCTGCCATAATTCCTAAATAGATGAGAAGGGGAACCAGTGAGTCACCAAAATAGCGGGTAAAAGTCGAATAAACAATCACGCTTCCGCCTGCAATGAACAAAATAAGGATCGGGATTGTTATGAGCCAGTCGAGGGGGGTCATAAAACGGTACCGTTGTTCGGCTTCAGCAAGAAAAACCGTCGTAGGTGCAGTATAATCAACATCCTTGATTCTCCGGTACCTCCAGAAAACATATCCTATGGCAATGAAGAATCCCAGCACCAGCAGGGAGTATCCTGTCTTCATATCTCCCTTTTGCAGGGTGAACGACGAGGAATAGACCGCGACGAACATTGCAATGATAATAATCATGAGCCCGGCTTTTTTTTTCTCTTTTACATCGAGCGCCTTCAATTCCTCAATAAATGTTTCCATCGTTTGCCGGCTTTTTTCATCTCCTGTGAACTCAGGAGTGGTGCGTGTTTTATTCCTGTTTTTAAAATCATCCAGTTCCATGCTGCTTTTCCTCCCATTCATTTTTGATTCGTTCCTTTATCCTGTGGATCCTGACCCTTACGTTGGCTTCGGAAATTCCGGTTATTTCAGCAATCTCCCTCGTCGAAAGTTCTTCAAGATACAGTGAAACCAGGGTCCGGTCGCCTGTATCGAGTGTCATCATGAACTGCTGAAGGAAAATCGTTTTAAACTCTTCGCCATGATCTTCTTCCTCCACCGGTGGTTCCGCTGCCTGGAGTATGTCGGGATTGGTTCCGGTTTCAATCAGGCCGTTGCGGATTTTCTCACTCCGGATGCGCGAAAGACAAGCATTCACAGACACCCTGTATATCCAGGTGCTGAGTTTTGAGTTCCCCCTGAATGAATGAAGATTTTCCCAGATGCGAATCAGCGTCTCCTGGTATGCATCATTCAGGTCGTCATGGTCATTAAAATAATAATTGCAAATCCGGAAAATGCGCTGACTGTTTTCTCCAATAACCTCTTTGAAAAGTTGTTCCCGGTTCATATATTTCCTGTTTGCATCCATTTGGATACATCCGGAACTGATTTGTTACATCATGAATTGATTTTTTCCTGTTTTGCCATGCCTGAAACCGACATGTAAATCGTTGCAAAGGCAAGACTGATCCAGATTACGGCTGGTATGATTCCTATAATAAAACAAATCAGGCCGCCTAATCCGACGAAAAAAGCAACAACTCCCATCAGGAATATGGTTCCCGTGTGCCCCCTGGTCATATTCCAGCTTTTCCTGACAGCATCAACCGCCTCCATCTTTTCATCCATCACCAGGTATGGCACGAAGGCAAGCTTGCAGGCAAAAATAATCCCCGGAACGATCAGCATCAGTATCCCGGCTCCGACAATAAGACCAACAAGTATGTTGGCTAATAGGATATTCCAAAAGGACTGATAGGCGAAGAAAATATCCTGTACCCTGAAATCCTCTCCTCTCACTGCCTTCAGAAACACCCAGGAAGTTCCGTAACCTACAGGCATCAGCACAAGGACCCCATAGATGAAATTAAACAAGCCTGTTGTGAATGTGCCTATGTATTCAATGTTAAAAAACATGCTGGTAAATCCCATGGGGATTGACAGAAGCATTTGAACAAAAAACACCAGCAGCAGTTCGGGAAAGTACTTTTTCAGGATCTCCCAACCGTGGCCGTATACATCCGAGACGACCGGTTGTGGCAACCGGGATTGATTTGGGTTCTCTGTGTTTTGCATAATTTCCATAAGTCAGTTTTTAATATTGATTACTACTTGAATTATTATAATTCCTGCCGGAACAGCATCTTATTATCAGGATCAGCCGATACATCATATAAATAATAAACGAAATCATTGTTAATCCGGATTTTCTCAGGGTAGTAATGAAAAAGACCCAGCCGCTTTTTCAGCAATCCGGTATTGAGATCTATCCTATATAAAGTATACTGGCCATTTGAAACAAAATGTGTGTAGATCTTGCCCGACATCTCATCGATCAGGATATCGCCGGTCCATTTACCAAATGTTCCCTGGTCTATCTGAAGTGCAAGTTTGTAGGAAAAGTTACCCTCCAGGTCATAAAATTCCATCTGCTGTTCCGGGGTATTAAAAATGCAGATGAAGTCCCCGATCTTATAAAGCGCTGTTTTTACAGGCCTGTAGAGGATTTTATGAATATAATTCCAGGTAACGAAATCATCTCTTGAATCAGGATGCCTGGTCCTCATCAGCAGGGCGGCATCATCCGCATTGCGCCGCATCATCTTCAGCTTTTTCTCATCCTTCACCTCAGTGATATCCTGTTTTACAAATGTTTTCCTGTTAACGCCATAATATTCGACCCCAAGTCCCCGGTTCATGCTTTTCTGGAAATAGAGAAATTCCGGGGTGGCGGCAACACAGTTTTTAAGCACATCGTCAAATTTTTTCAACCTTACAGGATGGATGAGCTGAAGCCGGCCATCCCGCCGGTACACCTGGAATCCGGAATCACGCCCCAGTACATGCAGCGTCCCAAGGCAATCCTTGAATAGCCGGAATGGATTGAAATACAGGGCCTTGGAGGTTGCCAGCGTATCGCCGTCATGGTTTTTGCATAACAGGATAACCCCGGGGATACCTTGTCTGAAAATCAGCAGATAAATCAGGCCGCTGTCGATCTCATAATCAAGAACGGCGTATAAATCATCTTTAAAAAAGGGCTCATGACCACGCGCCCTGATTTCCACCTCCGGTAATTCTTTTACTTCACGATTGAGGTAAATCGTAAGCGAAAAAGATGTTCTGTCAAGCAGGATGTGCTTTGTTTCATAACCAACGCAACTTACGATCAATGTTGCCGGGATGCTGTCGATAAAAAACGAAAATGCTCCCTTTTTATCCGTAACAGTTCCAATCCGCGATCCGGGAACAGAAAGGTTGACACCAGGGATCCCGGCTTTGGTCATTGCATCCAGGACCGTCCCGTAATAAAAATTATATTGACTCCAGGAATCGGAGGCAAATCCGGAAAACATTAAAAATAAAAGGATGATTCGGAAAAACCGGAGAATTGAGGATCGCCGGATAATTGTATCCTTCATAGGTTGACTCGGAACCGTTTTCTACATTCAAAGGTAAATTAAATACGAGAACCGTTTATATATATCCGAAAAAGCGGCGAGTTTTTATCGGCAAATTTGATTACCTGACCGGATATACAACCCGCATGATCGATTTGTCGACAAATCTCTTGGAAATGATTGACTTCTGTTGTTAATTTGTGTTTGAATTACAATGGTATGCAATGAAGACAAGGTACAAAATCCTGATCCATGTCGCGTTCTGGATATACATGTTCAACCAGATCCTGCTCACATTTGCCATGATGTCCGGCAAAAAAGTTGATTTCTTTGAGCAGATTACAATTTACCCGGTCACCAGTTTCATCACATTTTACAGCTTTTATTTTACTTACGGATTGTTTTTTACCCGGAAGAAGAAACTTTACCCGATCCTCTTCCTGATCGCTGTCATCGCCATTATTATCCCTTTGCGCATCGGTCTCGAATACATGTTTTGGAAATATATCGGCTTTGGTCACCTGAACCATGAAGAGCCACTGATGATTAACAACGCATGGTGGTTCAACTCCATCCGCCTGACGATAATCTATGGAATTTATGCCTTGTTCATCAAAATCGCCATCGGCTGGTATGAAACCCAGAAACTGAAATCGGCATTGCTGGTCGAAAAGCAGTCGAGCGAACTGGCATTACTGCGTTCTCAGATAAATCCTCATTTTTTATTCAACACCCTGAACAACATCTATTCGCTGGTTTATAAGAAATCGGAGGATGCTCCGGAAGCAGTGATGAAAATGTCGGCCATCATGCGTTACATGCTTTACGATGCCACCTCGGATAAGGTGCTGCTGGAAAAGGAGATTGAATACCTGAAGAGTTTCATCGAACTGGAAAAGCTGCGTTTGAAACACAAGGATTTCGTAGAGCTGAATGTTTCGGGTGATGTGGAAGGACGCACCATTGCCCCCATGTTGCTTATCCCTTTTGTTGAAAATGCTTTCAAGCACGGGAGTAAAACCATACCCAATCCTGGTATCCGGATAAGCCTGTCCATCAGTCCCCAGGAAATCAGGTTTGAAGTGATCAACTACATCAGGAAAAGCGCCCTGGTCACCAAAGACCAGGTTGGCGGGATCGGCTATCAAAACATACGCCGCCGGCTCAACCTTCTCTACCCGGGCAAACACCAGCTTGACATTAGTTCCGATGAAACCTTCTATAACGTCAAATTAATCCTTTCGATATGAAAATCAATTGTATTGCTATCGACGATGAGCCCCTTGCACTGGACATAATCAAAGATT
Source organism: uncultured Draconibacterium sp. (assembly GCA_964590675.1). GTDB lineage: Bacteria > Bacteroidota > Bacteroidia > Bacteroidales > FEN-979 > CAIVAT01. The sequence goes on along the minus strand of CAZPWZ010000018.1, from coordinate 930 downwards.
ACTGTTCGAAGGTTGCATTCCTGAACCTCCTGAAAACATTCGATAATGCCATTGAATCGATTGAGTACATCCGGTCGAATAAGGTCGATCTGATTTTTCTGGATATCCAGATGGAGGAACTTACAGGGATCCAGCTCTTGAATGCTTTGAAGCACAGGCCGTTCGTGATTTTCACCACCGCCTATGAGCGCTATGCCATCCAGGGTTTTGAACTGGATGTGGTTGATTACATGCTCAAACCTATCTCCTTTGAAAGGTTCATCAAGGGTGTGAACAAGGTGTTTGAAAGGATGCAGCTTGATGCAGGAGGCGGGAAACCGGAAAATGGCAAGTCAAAACCGGCAGAGGCCTCTTTTTTCTTCGTAAAAACCGAAACCCGGATGGAGCGCATTGAAAACAACGATGTGCTTTATGTGGAGGGAATGGGAGACTATTGGCGGATTGTCACGAAAACAAGGCGGATCATGACCCTGATGAATGCGCGGAAACTGGAAGAAATTCTCCATGAACCCCAATTCTGCAGGGTGCATAAATCATTTTTCATCGCCCTTGATAAAATTGAATCGATCGAACGGAACCGGATCAAGATCGCTGACCAGTATATCCCCGTGAGCGAAACCTACCATAAGGCCTTTTTTGACCTGGTCGAACGAAAAAAACTGGCCTGAATCACGAAACCCAGTCGTAGTCCATCTGCTTTCGGGCCAGATCAATACGCTTTACCCTGATTTTCAGCTTGTCTCCAAGTTTGAACCGGTAGCCGTGCCGCTGCCCGATGATCTGATAATTTTCTTCATCGAGATAATAGTAATCATCCTCCAGGTCGCGCAGCCTGATCATTCCTTCACATTTGGTGCCCACAATTTCCGCAAAAATCCCCCATTTGCTCACACCGGATATCAAAGCATCAAACTGCTGGTCAACCTTTTT
>CAZPWZ010000017.1:2998-17461 GCA_964590675.1 uncultured Draconibacterium sp. | reverse complement strand
CAACATGATTACGGTGCTTAAGATAAAGGATTATGCCAATCCAAATGCGATAGCAGTGCCGCAAAATTACATCCAGACTTCCCGTGATGAAGGACAGTTTGTTTTCGTTGCTGTTGAAGAAAATGGAAAAAAAATAGCCCAGAAAAGAACTGTCATTCCATTCATTTCATTCAATGGACTCACTGAAATTGTCGGCGGACTTAACGAAGGAGATAAAATCATTACTGCAGGATACAAGGATCTTTATCACGGCCAGCCCATCGACTTCTAATTTCTACCAGCAATGAAAAAAAAAGAACATAAGCTCAAAGAGTTTTTTGCCACCAGCTGGTCGATTGATAATAAAACCAGTATCTATGTTTTAACGGTCTTCATTACTGCGATGGGATTATTATCCTATTGGAACATTCCGAAAGAGCAGATTCCTGAGATCGTCATCCCAACCATCCTGGTAAATACCATCTATCCCGGAACATCACCCGAGGATATGGAAAACCTGGTAACACGACCCATTGAGAAACAATGCAAGTCACTCGCTGATGTAAAAAAAATAACCAGTAATTCAATCCAGGACTTTTCAACGATCGTGGTTGAATTTAATCCAGGTATTGAAGTTTCAGAGGCTAAACAACGTGTACGCGATGCTGTAGACAAGGCCAAAACCAATCTTCCCAACAACCTTCCAAAAGATCCCGATATCAAAGAGGTTGATTTTTCGGAGTTCCCCATCATGAATATCAATATTGCGGGAGATTACGACCTTCAGCGGCTGAAAAAATATGCCGAAGAGGCTCAGGACAAGATCGAAACCCTGAAGGAGATCACGCGGGTCGATATCGTTGGCGCCCTGGAACGTGAAATCCAGATCGATGTGGATATGTACAAAATGCAGGCTGCCAGTGTCTCCTTCCGTGATATTGAATCGGCTGTGGCTGCCGAAAACGTCACTGTTTCAGCTGGGACGATAACCTCTTTCGGAACTAAATACACCATTCGCCTGGCTGGCCAGTTTACATCGCCGGAACAGATAAAAACCATCATGCTTAAATCTTCAAGCGGGGCAAATGTTTATATCCAGGATGTGGCCAAGGTGATGGATTCATTTAAAGAACAAGAGAGTTTCGCCAGGTTGAACGGTAAAAATGTAATCACCCTCAATGTCATCAAAAAAAGCGGCGAAAATCTGATCATCGCCTCCGATGAGATCAAAAGGATTATGGAAAACCTGCAAAAGACCAGCTATCCTCCCGATCTCAATGTTGCCATTACAGGCGACCAGTCCCGCTTCACAAAAAGTACGCTGGAAGAACTGAATAATACCATCATCATTGGTTTTCTCCTGGTGGTACTGGTATTGATGTTCTTCATGGGATTCAACAACGCTTTTTTTGTCGGATTGTCTGTTCCCCTCTCCATTTTCCTGGCATACCTGATCATGCCCAGCCTTGGATTCACGCTGAACATGATCGTTATGTTCGGTTTCATTTTTGCTTTGGGGATCATAGTTGACGATGCCATCGTTGTGATTGAAAATACGCACCGGCTGCATCGGGATCAGCCTGATATAGTAAAAGCGGCGAAAAACGCGGCAGGCGAAGTGTTTTTGCCAATTTTGTCAGGGACCCTGACAACCCTGGCTCCATTTTTTCCGCTTGCATTCTGGCCAGGTGTTGTAGGGAAATTCATGTATTTCCTTCCAGTGACCCTGATTTTAACGCTCTTTGCTTCTCTTTTTGTTGCCTATATCATCAATCCTGTGTTTGCGGTCACCTTTATGAAACATGAATATGATCAGCATTCGGTGAAATCAGACCGGAAAAGGCTATTGATCATCAGCTTGATTCTGCTGGTACTCGCAATCATTTCGTACCTGGGCGGAAGCTTTGCCATGGGTAACCTTTTTATGATCGCGCTTATCCTGAACGGGTTCTATCGTTTGGTTCTGTTAAAGGCAATTCACCGGTTTCAAAATGTAACCTGGCCCTGGGCGCTCCAGATGTATGAGAAGACACTGATAATGGCTTTAAAGGGCCGCAATCCCTGGTATCTTTTTGGCATTGTCATTGCGCTGTTTTTTTTAAGCATCATTGTTACTGCAATTACCAAGCCGCCGGTCTTGTTCTTTCCGGACAACGAGCCTACCTACGTCAATGTTTTTATCAAATTACCTGAAGGCGCCGACCAGAATGTAACTGATTCCGTAACATTACTGGTTGAAAAAAAGGTCAGTGAGGTTTTAGGTGAGAAAAATCCCATCGTTGAATCGATCATTGCCAATGTCGGATTTGGCGCAGGTGAAAATATTTTTGACCGGTCCTCCTCGTCAAACAAAGGAAAAGTTACCGTTAATTTTGCTGAAAGCAAATATCGCCGTGGGGTATCCACCCAAGCCATCATGGATAAGATAAGGGAACACCTGAAAAATATTCCGGGGGTTACCATCAATGTGGAAAAAAACAAAATGGGGCCTCCGACCGGGAAACCAGTCAATATTGAAATTTCCGGTGAAAACCTGGATGAACTGATCCAGGCCTCGGTTAGCTTCAAGGCTTATCTTGATTCACTGCGTATTCCAGGGATTGAACAGCTGAAATCAGATTTTGAAAACAACAAGCCCGAGATCATCATCGATATTGACCGGGTGCGGGCAAACCGGGAAGGATTATCACTTGGCCAGATCGGTTTGGAAATGCGTACTGCCATCTATGGAAAAGAAATATCGAAATACAAGGAGGAAGAAGATGAATATCCCATCCAGTTGAGATATGCCTTAAAGGAACGCTCCAATATAAACCAGGTCATCAATGCAAAGATCACATACCGGGATATGAACTCAGGCCAGCTGCGCCAGATTCCGATCTCATCCGTGGCTACCATCAAATACAAGGATACCTATGGAGGTATTAAGAGAAAAAATCTCAAGCGGGTCATAACCCTGTCATCCGGGGTATTGTCCGGTTTTACCGCCAATGAAGTGGTGTCAAGCATCAATAAGGCACTTCCGTCCTACACAGGTCCAAAAGGAATCGAAATCAGCCTGACCGGGGAGCAGGAAGATCAGCAGGAAACAATGGTCTTCCTGTTAAAAGCGATGATGATCGCCATCGGGCTCATCTTTTTCATACTCATCACACAGTTCGGTTCGCTCAGTAAATCACTGATCATCCTGAGCGAAGTTATTTTCAGTGTTATCGGGGTACTTCTGGGCATAGCCACCTTCGGCATGTCAATCAGTGTGATCATGACCGGGTTGGGAATTGTCGCGCTGGGAGGCATCGTAGTGCGTAACGGGATACTTATCGTCGAATTTGCCGATGAATTGAAATCGAGGGGCTACAAGACAAAACAGGCGATTATTGAAGCCGGAAAGACCAGGATCACACCGGTGGCGCTTACGGCCTCAGCTACCATGCTGGGACTTGTACCACTGGCAGTCGGGATGAACATCGATTTTATAACCATCTTTACAGAACTAAACCCTCACTTATATTTTGGAGGTGACAGTGTTGCATTCTGGGGGCCGCTTTCCTGGACTATAATTTTCGGACTGAGCTTTGCAACATTTCTGACACTGGTGTTTGTTCCTGCCATGTTGCTGATCGACATTCAGATGAAAACAAAACTTAAACGCAGGAAATCGAACAGAAAACGGGACTAAAACTTTTCGAGGAGCTTGTTCAATTTGATCTTCTGACTCAGCAACGCATAAATCGACTGCATGTAGTCATTATTTGATGCAAGGAATTGCTGGTACCGCTGATTGAGGTCCGTACTGCCCGACATGCCCTGCTTATATTTCTCCATGGTTTTTTCGTAAATCTTCAGCGAGGTTTCAAAACCTTTTACCTTGTTCTTATAAATTGCATATGCGTTGCTGAACTCTGTTTTCGCAGTCGCCACCTGCAGTTCGAGGCCAACGCGGACCTTCTCGTCTGTGACCTTGGTTTTTTCAACCTCAAGACGAGCCTGGTCAACATCATATTTGCGGCTGCCGCTGCTCCAGATCGGGATTTGAAGTGATAGTCCAAAACTTGCTGCCGGATACCAGGCATTTGAAGAAAAAAAGTTCCAGGAATCCCTTTGTGCACTTGTGGAGGCGGATAAGAAACCAACCAGTGTTGGCTGATAAGCTGTTTTTGACAGTTTGTACCGCATGAGCGTTAAATAATCGGCTTTCTTCAACAAAACGAAATCAATATTGGTCCTGTAGTCAAACTGTTGGTTTATAAGGGCATCCCTGTTAACCTGGGCAAGGAAATAATCAAGGTTATCTGTTAAAACCAACTCCTGGTTGTCTTTAAGCCCGATCAGGAATTTTAAATTTGCATATATTAAAGCACGTTGATTCTTCGTATAGGTTATGGTGGCCTCAAGGTTTGACTTGTTCAGATCGGCCTGGTCAACCTCAATATCCTCAATCAGGCCCACCTCGAGGCTTTTCCGCGCCTCTTCAACCAATTTACTGACCACGACAAAAGTTGAATCAAGGATCTTAATTCCCTCATCTACAACAAGGAGACGAATGTAAATATCAGCCACAACATCCCTCACTTCCACTTTATCCTTAATATTCCTCTGCTTTGAAGTCTCGAGAAATGCCTTGGCAGTTTGCAGTCCGACGAGGTATTGACCACTATAAACCAATTGTGTCAGCGATCCGCTCAATGTCGCCGAATATTCCGTACCGAACTGGATGGGTTGTGAAGTGCCAGGCTGCCCAAAGAACTCTCCCGGAAGCATGGTTGTGGGACGCATGAAGTTATCCATGTAATCTAATTTGCCATTTACCTGGGGCAGTCCTATGGCGGTATTTTCTTTTACCATTTTCCGGGCAATCTCCACATCCGTAGTTGAATTTTTGAGGTCATAGTTATTTTCGAATGCATAAGCCTGCGCCTGTTCAAGTGAGAATTGCATCACCTCTTTTGATTTGACAGTATCAGGTTTTTGTGCGATCGAAAATTGACCAGTAAAAAGCCAGGTAAGTACAAGAAAGCAGAACCGGTATTTCATTGCTGTTATTTGAATTTTTTAAAATTTACTTTCCGCTTTTGTTTTTCATAATAATCAATTCCTGTTTGATTAGCGATTCCACGGATAAAGTGATCGAACATAACATCAAACAATGTCTGAAATGAAAATTTATCAGCCGGGAAAAACTCCGGATTATGCAAATCGATCAACCGCCTGATATAAAGCCGGGCGACCAATTCAATACTGAGATCATCCCTGTACATTCCCTGGTTAATACCCTTCTGAAGATTGATCTGAATCTTACTGTATATAAATTCAATTCGCTCATCAATATGCTTGTGGTAAATCTCCGGGTAATATTTTTTCAGGTCGAATGTCATAGATGGACTGACGTCCCTGAACCTTTCACCAAGATCACGGCTCACAATAAGCAGGATATCAATGGCATTGACACCTTCAAAATTGTGCTTTTCAAAAATAATTTCGAAATTCTGGCGCTCCAGTTCAAGCAGTTTCTCCACCAGCCTGGTTTTACTATCCACAAATTGGTATAGCTTTTTTTTCGACATGCCCAGGTCATGGCAGATATCATCCACTGATATGCTTCGAACCCCGTATTTATAAAAGAGTTCCCTGACCCTCTCCAGAATGTCGATGAGTGCTTTTTCCATTCGTATTGCTTGACGAATTTTCTGTCAGTGTTGCATTTGCAGTAACGATACAAAGGTAGGAAAATAATGGAAACACGAAACAAAACGGGGTTAAAAAGTTTCTTGAGAACTGAATCCCAGAAGCGGTGGAGGCGGGTCCTTGACATCCGCCAGTTGCAAGGAAGATCAACACAATCGTGTTGTTTTGACAACAATTCTGCCTGGTCTGTCCCGCCAAAAAACAAATTTTTGTATGTTTGATCCCTGAGAAACCGAATCCATGAAAAAAACTTGCCTGTTTTTATCCTTATTCCTGTTCCTGATTGCTGCCAATGCACAAAAAGCCGAATGGCAAACTATATATGAAACCTCCGGGTATCTTGAAACACCTTCCTATGAGGCAACCATTGATTACTGCAGGAAACTTGATGACGCATCCCCCATGATCACCTATACGACATTTGGGAATAGTGCCAGGGGAAAAGCACTGCCGCTCCTGATACTTGACCGGGATGGCTTCACACAGCCGGAAGAAATACATCGTGCCGGACGTACCCTCTTACTCCTGCAGGCCTGCATTCATGCGGGTGAAAGTGATGGGAAGGATGCCGGACTGATGCTTTTCCGCGATCTTGCCATCGGGAATCCCCCTCCCGGGAATGCCGGAGACGATGGCAGCAAGCCCAGGGAGGCAATACACCTCCCCAAACTATCCTCGGAATTGATTGCAAACGTGTCCATAATGTTCATCCCCATTTTTAATGTCGATGGTCACGAACGGTTTGGACCATACAACCGGATCAACCAGAACGGGCCCAGGGAAATGGGTTGGCGCACTACTGCAAACAACCTGAACCTGAACCGCGACTATCTCAAGGCAGACACCCCGGAAATGCAGGCATGGCTAACAATGTTTAATAAATGGATGCCCGATTTCTTCGTGGATGCCCATACGACCGATGGCGCCGACTACCAGTATGTCCTCACCTACCTGATGGAAATTTATGGTGATATGGACGGGGGTCTCACCGCCTGGTCAAAATCCGAATTTATTCCCCGGATGGAAACCCATATGAATAATTCGGGATACCCGGTATTCCCTTATGTCGGTTTTCGCAACTGGCACGATCCCCGAAGCGGACTGATCACTCATGTTGCCCCGCCAATGCTTTCACAAGGGTACACTTCATTGCGAAACCGTCCAGGCTTGCTGATTGAAACACATATGCTGAAACCTTACCGGCAGCGTGTCGAAAGTACGTATGAATGCATCCTGACCACATTGGAGATACTGGGTAAGGAATCGGTCAGCCTGCGTCGACTGATACAATCTGCTGACCAGTTTACCCAGAGTGAATTGTTTTTGAAGAATCCCTTTCCCCTGGAATTTGAAACCAGGAAAGATGACAGCACGATGGTTGAATTCCTAGGTGTGGAATATGAAATGGTTAAAAGTGAAATAACGGGTGGAAACTGGTTTAAATACAGCGATAAGCCTTCCACCTTTCAGCTTCCGTACTTTTCGTCCACCCGTCCTGTGGTGACTGCAAAATTGCCACGCGCATACATTATCCCTCCCGAATGGAAAACGGTTATTGAACGATTGCGGAACCATGGGATTAAAATTTGGGAATTATCAAAGGATGTCACATTAGCGGCTGCGACGTACCGTTTCAAAAACCCAAAATGGCAGCAATTTTCATTTGAAGGCCATCATCCGATGACAAATATCGAATATGATGAAATCGTTGACTCCTGCCTTTTCCCGGCCGGCTCGGTAATCGTGGAGGTGATGCAGCCTGCTGGGCATATCATACCGCACTTGCTGGAACCAAAAGGAAGCGGATCATTCGTTTACTGGGGTTTCTTTGATGCCATATTTGAACAGAAGGAATACGGTGAATCCTATGTTATCGAGAAAATGGCCCGTGAAATGATGGCTGAAGATCCGGCACTGAAGGCGGAGTTTGAACAGAAAAAGGGGACAGATTCCACATTCGCACAAAATCCGCAACAGATTTTGAATTGGTTTTACAACAAAACGCCATACGCCGATAAACGAAAGGGGATCTATCCCGTTGGAAAAATTTATGATCCGAAAGTCCTCGAATCACTTAAACACTGATTCCCGGGTTTCCGGCTTCCAGGGTTCCAATTACAGCAGCTCCTGCCACACCGGCATCGTGAAGCCTCGATACCAGTAATCCTGCCTGGTTGGCCGGCAATGAAAAAAGCAATCCACCCGAGGTTTGGGCATCAGCCAGAATAAATTTCAATAATTCAGGCGTGTCGGGATGCCAGTTTACAAATTCTTCCACATAGGCAAGGTTGTTTTTAGTTCCCCCGGGGATGATCCCGGCTGCTGCATAGTTCCATACTTCATCCAGCAGGGGAATATCCCGGGCATTCATCCTGGCCCGCAATCCCGCACCGGATACCATCTCCTTCATATGGCCAAGCAATCCGAAACCGGTGACATCCGTACAGGCATGGATCTCAAATCCGGCCGCTACCTCGGCTGCAGTCCGGTTCAGCTCTGCCATCATCTTCATTACAAGGGCTGCTGCTGCTTCACTGGCCAGCCCGCGTTTAATGGCAGTAGTCAGGATGCCGGTTCCAATCGGCTTGGTTAGCACCAGCACATCGCCGGATTTCGAGGTGGCATTATGCCATATTTTCCCGGGATGAACCAGCCCGGTCACAACCAGGCCAAATTTCGGCTCACTGTCTTCCACGCTATGACCTCCGACAACCTGTATTCCTGCCTCCGAAACCTTATCATTCGCACCTTTCAGAATCTGGTGCAGCACCTCCATCGGCAGCTTCCGGTCGGGGAATCCAACAATGCTTAGCGCAAAGAGCGGCGCACCACCCATGGCATAAATATCACTCAAGGCATTGGCAGCTGCAATGGCTCCGTACATGTAGGGATCATCCACGACCGGCGGGATAAAATCAACGGTTTGAACGATGGCAGTGGTCTCATTAATCAGGTAAACCGCCGCATCATCTGAGGTCTCATGACCCACCAGGATGGCGGGATTATTTTTCCGGGGAAGAGTCTGGAGTATCTTTTCAAGTAACTGGGGTCTTATTTTACAGGCGCATCCCAGGGAATGGGTATATTCGGTAAGACGGATGCCGGAATGGACAGGCTTGGATTCTCCTTTGAGCCTCCGGAAAGCATCAACGATCAAGGGTATGGCAGCTGCAATTTCCTCCCTGGTAGTCATTCTGCCTAATGAGAAACGAATGGTCCCAATGGCATATTCCGTGGGAACATGCATGGCCGACAGCACACCTGAAATATCAGCCTGGTCCGAATGACAGGCTGCACCTGCTGATGCTGCAATGCCTTTCATTTCATCAAGAAGGACTGCCGCTTCAATCCCCGGGAATCCGAGGCTCAGGGTATTTGGCAGCCGTTTTTCCGGATGACCGTTCAGCCTGACTTGCGGGATGGCCGAAAGAATTCCATCGTGCAGCATATCTCTCAGATCACGGATGTTGGTTTTCTCAGGAAGCACATTGGAATTCACCTGTGCATTTCCTGTGCTTTGCCCATGAATCGGATATCTGGCATCTGAAACTGCAACTAATTCCGATGCTGCCCCAAGTCCTGCAATGCCGGCAACATTTTCGGTACCTGCCCTGAGATTTGATTCGTGGTCAGCGCCATGGATCAGTTTTGCAAGTTTCACACCACGGCGGATATACAGCGCTCCAATCCCTTTCGGGGCATAAAACTTATGTCCGGCCACAGATAAAAGATCAACATGAAGCTTCTCCACATCAACACCAATTTTTCCTACGGACTGGGCTGCATCGGTATGAAACAGCACGCCCTTTCTGCGGGCAATGATCCCAATTTCTTCTATCGGCTGGATGGTCCCTGTTTCATTATTGGCATGCATCACGGAGATGAGAATGGTTTCCGGCGTAATGGCCATTTCAACATCCGCCGCATTCACCATCCCAAATCCATCCACCGGGAGCCAGGTCACCCTGAAACCCTCTTTTTCAAGGTAATGGCTCACTTCAGTTACAGCAGGGTGTTCAATGCATGTGGTAATGATATGATTTCCCTTCGACCTGTTTGCAAAAGCAACACCTTTGATGGCAAAGTTATTGGATTCAGTTCCCCCGCTTGTAAACACGATCTCATCATTCCGGGCATTCAGCAGTCCTGCAACCTGGCTCCTGGCATTTTCGACCGCTTTCTTTGATTGAATACCAAAAACATGCGAACTTGAAGGATTGCCGAAATAGGGATCAAGATATGGCCTGATTTTTTCAATCACACCCGGATCGACCGGGGTTGTTGCATTATAATCGAGATAAATCGTTTCCATCTGACGCATATTTACATGCAAATTCAATGATTTTTCTTGCATCCGATTCCAGTTCGGCCCCCTGTATCGGGATGTTATGTACATTTTTACTTTTTCTTCGGGTGATCGAAAACAGGTAGGCTTTATCATAGTATGCCAGTACAATGGCAGCAACCTTTTCAAAACGGTTGCTTTCCAGCGCCATAACAGCCTCCCTTGCATTTGCTCCACCCAGGCGGTCGGCAATTCGGTTTATCGCCTCTGCAAGAAGTGATTTGTCAAAACCGGCATATTCATTCACCAGTCGTTTGATCCTGGTTGCATGATCGGGTTCGACGATCAACAGGCACCCGTTGCTGATATGCGCTACAACGGGATCTGGCAGGGTAACCTTACCGATCATCCGGCTTTCGTCCTCCAGCCATACCATCCTTGACAGGTCCAGCTGCGACCACCTTGCATGCAGATTATTTTCAAATTGTTCATTGGTAGGCTGGGCCGGTTGTCCCAATGCCCCGAAAACAGATCCCTTATGACACGCCAGTCCTTCCAGGTCGACCACCTGTTCACCGGCAGATGCGATTGCGTGAAGCAAACCTGTTTTTCCGCTGCCGGTCAAACCTCCGAGGACCACTATTCTCGCCGGGCGGCCAAGATCCTCCCTGATATGCCGACGGTATGCCTTGTATCCTCCGGTCAGCAAGTCCACCTCATACCCTGCATTGCTGAACAATTCAGCCATTGCTGCACTGCGCATGCCGCCTCTCCAGCAATGGACCAATATCCGTCCACCGGGCCGGATCCTGCGCAATGATTTTAAATACCAGTCTGTTTTCGGAACTGCAAAATCCAATCCCCGGAGCACGGCATCTTCCCTCCCAGCCTGCACGTATAGCGTGCCTACCTCAGCCCGTTCCGCATCATCAAAAAGAGGAATATTGAAGGCCCCCGGAATGTGTCCCTGGGCGAACTCTCCGGGAGCACGCACATCTATGACCGGATTAAGGGTCGATTGCCTGAGAAAATTGGTCGGTTCAATTGGCCTGATCATCGTTTGGTTTGGAGTGTTCGTCAAAAATAGGCTGCTTTGACCAGCAATGCAAGAAATTTGTCTATACTTTTATCGAATCAATCCTTTCCAAGATGCCGGAACGTAGGTGGATTTGGCCCCTTTTGATTGTCTCAGCCTTCGTTTTCATTCTTTCTCTCAGGCAACTTTCTGACCCCGATCTCGGTTTTCACCTGAAATACGGGCAATGGATCGTTACGAATCTGCAGGTTCCCGCTACCGACGAAAGCACCTACACGGTAACACAACACTCCTATATCGACCTTCACTGGCTGTTCCAGGTCATCCTGTACAGTATTTTCAGCATTGCAGGGTACAATGGCATCAGCATCATGGTTTGTGTTGCAAGCCTGTTGTTGTTTATCTTGTTGTTCATACGACAGCGTACATCCGGGATCCCGGCATCCATTTTCACAATAAGCACTTTTATCACCTTCCTGATCATCGAACCCCGCATTGCCCCGCGCCCGGAGATTTTTACATTTCTTTTCCTGACCGGGACTTTACTTGTCCTTGACCTGTATTATCATCGCCGGAAAAACCTGCTGTTCATTTTACCTTTCATCATGGTAGCATGGGGTAATATGCATGCACTGTTTGTGCTCGGGATTTTTATCATCGCAGTGTATTTCATGAGTGCCTGGTTGCGGGACAGAAAGCCTGATAAAACCATACTCATATGGATGATCGTCTCCTTCGGGGTCTGCTTTATCAATCCTTACGGCGTGCATGTTTTTTCGTTGCCGCTGGAACTTTTAACCCGTTTTGATCCGAAAAACATCTACAACCAGCATATCCAGGAGTTTACACCATTTTTCGCACAGAAGCATTTTGTGCTCCGCGATTACCTGTTTCTTATAATTACCGGGCTCTCCTCCCTGATGATGATCCTGACCCGGAAAAAACGGGAAATCCATGAATTCATATTATTTATCGTATTTCTGTTCCTGGCATTTGGTTCAATCCGCAATTTACCCCTCTTCTTGCTGATCGTTATCATAGTAGGTGGTCAAATGACCTTCGAACTGACCGGTCAGGTCAGAAAATGGCATAAAGGATGGGGAATTGCAATCTTTTTTATGATGTTGCTGATTCCGCTTGCCCTGGTTCCAAGGATTATCACAAATGCTTATTACCTGTCGAACAACTCATTCAACAAAACCGGGATGGGGATCAATGAGTCACATCAACCTGTTATGGCGGCTGAATTCCTGCTGCGTAACCACCTGGATGGCCGCATGCTCAACAGTATCGGGTTTGGCGGGTGGCTTTCATGGAACCTGCCACAACCTGTTTTTATCGACGGCAGGCTTGAGGTAATGCAGGAACGGCTCTATTTTGAAATCACGGAAAGCTGGAACAGGGGATTGGCAAATATGATCGCAAAGTACCATCCTCAAATGATCGTTTACAATTACCTGAAATATTACCCTTGGACGTTCCAACTGAAAGAGATGAAGAACTGGCGACTGATCTATGCCGACGGCGTGGCGGCAGTCTTCGCCGACAGCAGTTATGCCCGGGATGTTCCGGCAATCGATTTATCAGATCTGCCATCCCCTGCGACCGTCTCTTCCGGCAATAAAAGCAACGATTGGATCAGCGGATTTTACCGGCCGGCAAACTATAAATCTATTGACAGTCTTCATCTTGCCATGTTGCAGCTTCAGTTGAAGACCGGCATCGCAAGAAAGATAAACCCCGAAAAAGCAATTCAATATTTTAATTCAGCCAACCTGAAGTATAACCATGGGGATATCTACGGTGCGCTTGCAGCTTATGACACGGCCATCCTCCTCCAGCCGGGGTATTCAAAAGCTTTCAACAACCGCGGAATATTAAGGGCATCAGCATTTAAAGACTACCCGAGAGCCATTGCCGATTTTACTAAAGCCATTGAGCTGGATCCTCACTACAGTGATGCCTTCCTTGGCCGCGGAACCGCCCGATTTTTGATGGGCGACAGGCAGGGTGCCTGCCACGACTGGAACACCGCTTATTCGCTGGGCAAGATTCAGGCCGCGAGGTTGATTGAGTTGCACTGCAATAAGCAATAATTCGTAACTTTGCACTCTAATTTTCAATTCACAAGATGAGCGATTCAATCCATCATGAGTGCGGTATCGCCATGGTCCGCTTACTTAAACCGCTCGAATTTTATCTTGCAAAATACGGAACGGCATTTTACGGGCTGAACAAGCTGCACCTGCTCATGCAAAAACAGCATAACCGGGGGCAGGATGGAGCAGGTATTGCAAGCATTAAATTTGACCTTGAGCCGGGAACCAGGTTTATAAATCGTATCAGGTCGGTGGCCAATGCACCCATCCAGGATATCTTCAACAAGGTAAGCCATGCCTTGAGGGATATTGAAGAGCGTTATCCGCAAAGGCTTGCCGATGTTCAGTGGCTGAAACATAATGTCGACATGCTTGGAGAATTGTACCTCGGGCATTTGCGCTACGGCACATTTGGAAAAAACAATATCCTTAACATCCATCCATTTGTGAGAGAAAACAACTGGATGACCAAAAATCTTGTCCTGGCAGGCAATTTCAACCTCACCAATGTTGATGAACTTTTCGAAAAACTGATCGATCTGGGCCAATATCCTGTTGAAACCAGTGATACCATCACGATCCTTGAGAAGATGGGTCATTTCCTGGATGAGGAGAACGAAGATCTTTACCAAAGATTTAAAAAGAAGGGATTTCCTAAGCGTGAGATTACATTCCAGATCGCAAAGCATCTCAATGTACAACGAATCCTTCGCGGGGCTGCAAAAGCCTGGGATGGCGGCTATGTGATCGCGGGCATGTTTGGTCATGGTGATGCGTTTGTCATGCGCGACCCTTCAGGCATACGACCAGCCTATTATTATCATGACGATGAAATCGTAGTGGTCACCTCTGAACGCCCTGTAATTCAAACCGCCCTGAATTTATTATTCGATTCCATTCAGGAACTTAAACCTGGTCACGCACTGATCATAAAAAAAGATGGCAGGATTGCTGAAAAAGAGTTCAGCAAACCCATGGTGAAGAAGCCCTGTTCTTTCGAACGAATCTACTTTTCGAGAGGAACAGACAAGGAGATCTACCGTGAACGGAAAAAACTGGGACAATTGCTTTCTCCGGCCATACTCAAGGCCATTGATCACGATGTAAAAAACACTGTGTTTTCCTATATCCCAAATACTGCGATCGATGCCTATTATGGATTAATTGAAGAGATGGATGCTTTTTGCGACAAAATCAAGATTGACAGGATTCTTGATGCGACACAACCGCTCGACAAAGAGGCCTTGAACGAAATCTTCCAGTTGAAGCCGCGGGCAGAAAAAGTGGCTGTCAAGGACATGAAACTGCGTACCTTCATCACCCAGGATTCGCAGCGTGACGACCTTGCTGCCCACGTGTACGACATAACTTACGGCAGC
>CAZPWZ010000017.1:0-2988 GCA_964590675.1 uncultured Draconibacterium sp. | reverse complement strand
GGGCGTTGTTAATCTCGTTGTACTTGACGATTAAATCGTCAGGGGAACAACGCTGAAACAAAGCATCCTTCGCATCCTCGACCGGCTTGGACCCCGGAAAATTGTCATCGCCTCTTCGGCTCCGCAGATACGTTATCCCGACTGCTATGGCATCGACATGGCCAGGCTGACTGATTTCATCGCCTTCAAGGCTGCCATTGAACTGCTCAAGGATACTCACCAGGAACACATCATCAACGAGGTGTACAAGATGTCGAAGGCACAGGAAAAATCTCCCAAGGAGAAGATAATAAACCATGTGAAGGAGATCTACAGACCATTTACGGCAGAACAAATCTCAGAAAAAATCTCCGGGCTCCTCACCCCTGCATCATGCAAAGCGAGCGTTCATATCGTTTATCAGACCATTGCCGATCTCCACGAAGCTATTCCGAACCATCAGGGGGACTGGTACTTTACCGGGAATTACCCCACGCCTGGCGGCAACAAAGTAGTAAACCGTGCATTTATCAATTATATCGAGGGAAGGAATGTGAGAGCCTATTGAGAATGACCAATTACCAATTACCAATTACCATTGACGGGTGACAAATGACAAAGGACAAAGGGCAAATGATAAAGGATGAATGGCTGTTCCGGGTTTAAGGTTCAGCCATTTCTTTGTTGCTCTGTTCAGTTATTT
Organism: uncultured Draconibacterium sp.; assembly: GCA_964590675.1. GTDB lineage: Bacteria > Bacteroidota > Bacteroidia > Bacteroidales > FEN-979 > CAIVAT01. Next base: position 2,306 of record CAZPWZ010000017.1, on the reverse strand, counting down.
TCCGATTGCTGCGGCTATTCTTTCCGCAATACCTTTGAATTCATCGGGAGTGAATGTGAGTTTCGGTTTCCGAAAGTCCATGTCATACATGGTTTTCAAAGGAATAAGATGAATATGGGCGTGAGGCACTTCCAGGCCGATCACGGTTACACCAATTCGCTGACAGGGCACTACAAGTTCGATCGCCTTCGCCACCCTTTTCGCAAAGTTCCATAAGCCTGCATGCAGGTCGTCACCGATGTCAAAAATGTAATTGATCTCCGTTTTGGGTATCACCAGCGTATGACCCTCCTGCAGCGGGTTAATGTCCAGGAAGGCAAGATAACGATCGTCCTCGGCTATTTTATAGCAAGGGATCTCTTTATTAACAATTTTTGTAAAAATAGTAGCCATAGCTAAGCATTTTGCCTGTTTATATCTACAATTTCATAATTGATCTTACCTGCCGGAACAGCAATCTCAACAGTTTCACCAATGCTTTTTCCAAGCAGTCCTTTCGCAATGGGAGAACTTACCGATAATTTACCGACCTTAATATTTGCTTCATTTTCAGGAACAAGCGTGTACGAAACGATTGATCCGTTCAGGGTGTTTTTTAACTTTACGGTGGAGAATATTAAAATTTTCGAATTGTCGAGGCGCCGCTCATCAATAAGTCGCGCATTTCCAAGCACCTCCTGCAGTTTGGATATCTTGAGCTCAAGCATCGATTGTGCCTCCTTGGCTGCAGAATACTCTGCATTTTCCGATAAATCGCCTTTATCCCTGGCTTCGGCTATCTGACGTGAAATTGAAGGCCTTTCAACTGTTGTCAGGTGATGCAATTCCTCCCTGAGTTTCTCTAAACCTTCGGGTGTATAATACTTTATATCTGACATTTCAGGTGCTTTATTTGGTTTTATAATAAGGCAAAAGACCCTATGCAGGGTCCTTTTGCTTTATGAAACGAATTTAATGCTAAAAGTAATCCGAACGATTAAAAGTTTAGTTTTATACCAACACTATGGGTTCCCTGGAATGGATTTGTTGCACGGAAAGAATAATCAATGCCGATACCTGATCCTTTTTCCTTGTTAAATGGAACTGAAACAGTAAAACCGGCACTTGGTCCAGTAAATACGGTACCACGCTCGGCAAGGTCGCTGTTAAACATTCCTCCCTGGTAGGTATAACCGGCCCGGAGCTGCAGATAATATTTCAGCTCATATTCCAAGCCCAGGGTAAACTGATCCTTTGTAAAGGAGTTTGAAGTAAAATTTCCCGCAAGGGTAATGCGATGCATTTCTGCAAATAAAAAGTCGTAAGAAGCACCGATCCGCAAGGTTGCCGGCATCTCATACTTTGCTGAGCGCTGTTCGACTGTAAACTGGTCATTATCGTTACCATGACTTGGAATGACACCGCGGAACGACAATCCATCCCCGCTGAAATGCATCGGAGCACCAACATTTTTCAGGGCAATACCGAATTTAATTTGTTCTTTCTCGCCTGTAACATATTGAATACCTGCATCAAGAGCAATCCCCGTGGCGGTAGCATCCGAAATCGTCTCAGTGATCAGTTTCACCGCGATACCTCCATAGATGCTGTTTGAAAACGCCTTGGCATATGCAAGATTGATATTCATATAGTTAGGACTGAAAGTGCCCTGGATTGGTTCGGGGGAGTTGGTTGTAGTAACCTGGATATCACCGAAGTTCATGGACATCACCGCAGCTGTCAGAACCCCTCCGTTTTGTCCTAGCTTCTGGCTTAAGCCAAAAGCCATGATGTTGACGCCGGACCCCTTAAGCCAGTTTGTATAGGAGAAAATGATCTCGGTACCCTTGGTGAAACCTGTTCCGGCAACATTTGTAAACAGCGCTTCAAGGCCTTGTGTACATGACGTACCAACTGATCCCCATCCTGTACTTTGTGCCCAGGGATTGATCAGCAGTTCCGATGCGCCCGCCTGACCGGATCGGTCTTTATCACCAGCTGTTACCTTATCCAGGGGAATCAAAACCAGCCCCATTAAGAATATTGCAACAAAACAGCTATATAGATTTTTCATACTCCTGAAATTTATTGTTGTTTTCATATTATAAACCGTAAATGCCATTACAATGAATTCAAGTCAACGGGCCGTAAAATTCCGAACCATTTAATTGTACGCTCTCCAAGTCCATCAGCCTTAACATGGATCAGGTAAACACCCCCGGGAACCGGGCTAGCTACAACATTCTTGAGATCCCCGTCGAGTGAAGTCGTTGCATCGGTGTTTAAGCTGGCCGTTTTACCCCGGGGTTCAGGGATACCAGATTTAT
>CAZPWZ010000016.1:0-19560 GCA_964590675.1 uncultured Draconibacterium sp. | reverse complement strand
ATCCACGATGGCGTTTGCCAGCGGAAGGTCGGCAAAGGGATACTGATCACCCAGGATATCGCGCCAGGATTTATTGACCGGCGGGAATGGCGGGTGGGGGTACTCGGGGATCTCCTTTAATTCGGGAAGATAAAATCCGCCGCGACGGCCCCATGAACCCAGCAGTGCGTTGAGGATCGCAATGGCGCGTGACCGCTGTGTATCATCGCCATACCAGGTGACGTGCCGGCCAGGGTGAATGATCACCGCCGGTGATGCATTGGCCATCTCCTTCGCGGTATTGCGGATCAAATTGGGATCCAGGGTGGTAATGCCGTAAGCCCATTCTGGTGTATAGGGTTGAATGTATTCCTTCAGTTTGTCGAATCCGGAAGTATAGCTTTCAACATAATCTTTATCATACCATTCATTGTTGATGATGACATTCGTCCAGGCCAGCAGCAGGGCGATGTCGGTTGCGGGTTTTATGGGTAGCCAGAATTTGGACTTGCTTGCAACAGTAGAAAATCTTGGATCAACTGTGATAATGGTGGCGCCGCGGTCGATGGCATCGGCCATCTCCTGTACCTGGGTATTGTGCATGTTTTCCCCGAGATGGCTGCCGATCAGCACCAGGCATCGTGTATCGCGGATGTCAGTCGGTTCAGGCGATTCGAGCGAAGTCCCGAAGGTAAGTCCGAAGGCAACCTCGCGGGGACCCTTGCATTGTGCGTAGGAGGGACCTGCGATGCTGTCGGAACCATAAGCCTTCATGAGGGTGCCGAGCATCTTGCCACCCGATCCATGTGTGATGAGGGCAACTGTTTCAGGACCATATTTTTTCCCGATGAAATCCAGTTTTTTGGCAACAAAATCAAGGGCTTCGTCCCAGCTTGCACGCTTAAATTCCTGTTTCCCTTTCGCTCCGGTTCGGATCAGGGGCGTTTTCAGCCGGTCCTGGTCGTAATACATTCCAACGCCTCCGGTTCCGCGGGGACACAGGCGTCCATTACAATGCGGATCCTTTTCGTTGCCGATGATCTTCCATATCTCTCCCTGGTCGTTTTTATATACCCAGCCGGCACACTTCCAGAAACAAATCTCGCAGTATGTCGGTGTCCGCAGATACCGCGACTCATCGGCATGTACATTGCCTGTGAGCCGGTCAAGCAGCGAGGGCTCCTTCCCACCGCCTAACCCGATCGTGCCAAGCATTGCACCCCCGGCGCTGAGTGTCGAAATCCTGATAAAATTTCTTCGGTTCATTAAATTATTTTTAATATTTCATCATTGACGCATATTCACCTTCATGTTTCGGGTGGTCGTGACCGCTTCGCAATTTGTTGTTTCTATTCTTCAAATATACTAATCTAGTTTCATCTATATATACAAATATGCATAAAAATTATTTGCTATTTTTGTAAAAAACAGGACATTATTTTCGGGTACAATGAAAAAAATGACGGTTGCCGGCAGGCTCTGGATCGAAATAGAAGGCAGGAATTTCCTTGGAGCCGGCAGGATCGAACTCCTTGAAAAGATCGAAATGCATGGTTCTCTTAGAAAGGCAGCAATATCGATGGGGTTATCCTATCGCAAGGCCTATTACGCTGTGCGCTCCATGAACGAATTGTCGGAGACTCCCCTGGTCGAATTAAAGCAAGGAGGAAAGGGTGGCGGTTGTGCAAAGTTGACAGACAAAGGGGAAAAAATCGTGATGAAATATAGACAAATAGCACAAAAGTTTGTGATATTTCTGACAAAACAATCTGATGCATTTTAATTTATTTTTTTGTTAATTTCGTAACGTTATTCATTATCGGGAATAACGAAAATTTCATGGAAGTTTCTGTTTTTTTCTTTGTATCCCTTTTGCTGGTTTCATTTATGTATTCCATGGTAGGGCATGGCGGAGCCAGCGGTTACCTGGCCGTGATGTCCATTTTCGTTGTCAGTACAGTGTATTTCAGAAGTGCCGCACTCATTCTCAACCTGTTTGTTGCCGGAATCGCATTTCTCAATTTTCAAACCGGATTTAAGATACGTTGGCGCCTGTTTCTCCCATTCCTGGTTCCTGCCATTCCCATGGCATTTATCGGAGCCCTGATCCATATTAACCCGGCCACCTATAAATTTATTCTCGGAATATTGCTTTTTCTTGCCTTACTCCGGCTGATGTACAGGCCATCCAGGGAATATGATATCAAACCTCCCCCGGGGATATGGGTATCAGTTATCATCGGCGCTGTCCTGGGGCTGCTTTCAGGGGTGATAGGCATTGGGGGAGGAATCATACTCAGCCCGATATTCATACTGATGAAATGGTCGCAGGTGAAGGAGACGGGAGTATATTCCTCCCTGTTTATTTTATGTAATTCCCTGGCAGGGCTCATCGGATTGCAGTACGGTGGAATCAAGCTGCCCCCGGATTTCATTTACTGGATTGCCGTCGTGGTTGCGGGAGGACTCATCGGTTCAATGACTGCCATGAAGTTTCTGCCGGTGAGGTATTTTAAGATATCACTGGCGGTGGTGCTCCTTTTTGCCTGTTTTAAGTTGCTGGTTCCCTGATTATAACAACGCATGCTACGAAAATCATTTCCTCACTTTGTCATCGTTACAGGTTCAGGTAAAAAGGTTGGAAAAACCCATATGGCTGTTGCACTCATCAGGGCATTTTCCGGGCAGTTTCCATTGCTTGCGCTGAAAATATCTCCCCATGTTCACGATTCGCTCGGCAACACCCGTTTGATTTCAATGTCTGACGGATTCCGTATTTTCCAGGAACTGGGACCCCATCATAAAAACAGCGGACAATTCCTCGAAGCGGGCGCCCTGCAATCCTATTTCATGGAAACTGATGATGAACATCTTGCAATGGCGTTTGACATTTTCATGAAGGAATGTAATCCTCATAACCATCCGGTGGTTTGCGAGTCCGGCGCCTTGAGCAACCATGTCAGACCGGGTATTTTAATTTTCATTGCCGATTCAACTGAATTGACGCGGGCAGATAAACTTAAAACCAAACATCGGGCTGATATTGTGCTTGAGGCGAGATCGTTTGACCCGGGCGAAATAATTAATCAAACCGGATTTTCCGAAAATTGCTGGCAGATAGCAGTTTAAATCTGTTTACGTTATGTTAAAAGCCATATCACCATTCCACATCCTCCCGGATTATGAATTAAAATACCATGAAATCCATTTGATTCTCTGGTGAGCTAAAAAAACTTACTTTTGTATCATGAGTTTTAGATTTGTTTTGCAGGGTTTTTTCATTCTATTGGCCATAGCTGTTATTAGCTTTGACAGGCATCTGGCCTATTATTGTCCCGGGGAGATCACCTCATTTATTTTGGACGGAACATCTCCTGCACACAGCGATCTGCCGGTTAAAGCATATGATTACCATGAGGACATTACTTTAAAATTCATTCCCCCTGGCGTGCCGTATCCTTTGGAAATAACAGTACATGATTATCAGATTTTTCGAGTCGCAATTTATCTGATTTCTCAGCATACGGTCTGGCAACCTCCGGAGTACACTACTTGAAATTCTTAGTGTAGAATCACATTCATGTAAATATTTGTCATAGTTTTAGATTAATCGATCTGAATTCCTATGTGTTTTGCATGGTATTATTCCATTCCCTGTTTGAATTCAAAATAAAAAATTATGAAAACCTACTTCCATAAAATATTTTCATTTGTCTGGTTTACTATTCCGTTTCTGATGCTTTTTTACATGCTCTGGTATCAACCGATGCCAGGCAGTGAAAAAGATAATATGGAGCAAGTTTCTGACACCGATAACGACGGGGATTAATTATGACAATGGAAAAAGAAAAAAAGCGGGTTGCGGGTGTTTCCGTGATTGCTGCATTCTTTCTCACAGGTTTCAAACTGGGGATAGGATTGATTACCGGTAGTCTTGGGTTACTTTCAGAGGCACTTCACTCTGGGCTCGACCTGGTCGCTGCAGTTATTACGTGGTTTTCAGTACAGATTTCGGATAAGCCACCTGATAAAAACCATCATTACGGGCATGGTAAAATTGAGAATTTTTCGGCGCTGATCGAAACGTTTCTGCTGCTGATTACCTGTGCCTGGATCATTTACGAAGCAGTTAACCGGCTTGTAAGCGGGAATACCCATATCGAAGTGAATGTTTTCAGTTACCTGGTTGTACTGACATCCATTGCAATTGACATTGCCAGGTCAAGGGCGTTGTATAGGGTTGCCCGAAAATATAACAGTCAGGCGCTGGAGGCTGATGCACTTCATTTTTCTACAGATATATGGAGTTCCGCCGTGGTTTTGCTCGGACTTGTCATGGCTCAGTTTGGCTGGTTCTTTGCTGATTCGGTCGCCGCTCTTGCCGTCGCATTCATCGTACTGGGAGTATCATGGAAACTGGGCAAGCGTGCCACGGATGTATTACTCGATCGCAGTCCTGCATCGCTGGTCGCCAAACTGGAATTGTTATTGAATCAATCCGACAGGATCCTGCGGTATCATGACCTGAGGGTTCGAACTTCAGGTGCCGAAAATTTCATTGAAGTAACCATTCATGTGCAAACCGGGCTGACGTTGGAGAAGGCGCATGCAATTTCACATCTGATAGAACAGCAGATCATCAGGGAGGTTCCCAGGTCCTTTGTTCACGTTCACATAGAACCGGATAAGCACCAGGCAGAATCGTTACCTGACACGGAATACACCAATCATACATAAATATTTCAATCCTTAAAATACCATATTATGAACTGTCCAAAATGTAACATAACACTCCTGATGACCGACCGCCAGGGAGTAGAAATTGATTATTGTCCGCAATGCCGGGGGATATGGCTTGACCGCGGTGAACTGGAAAAGATAATCGACAGGTCAGCGGGAATGAATCCTGTTATGAACCAGGGTTCGGAATTCGTGCCGCAAGGTTACCGGACCACCCATTACAACGATCATAAAGATCATGATGACCACCATGAATCACCAGGCACATATGGACATCGCAGAAAGAAGGGATTTCTGGGTGAGCTATTCGATTTTTGATTCATTTTTTTCTTTCTTATGAATCTTTTATCCTTCACGAGAAACAGAAATTCAGCCAGGCCTGGCTCTGGATGTTGATCATTTTCACCGTACTGCTGATCACCACGATCTTCGGCGCCGGCATCTATGTCCAGCTGATCAAGGGCTCCATCTTGTATTCAGGAACAGTAAGCGGTTGCTGATCGGAACTAAAAGGTCGGAGGAGTTGAAGCAATTCCTGGTTGTCGCTTACAAAGTTGGAAGCAAATGAAAAAAACCAACTCCGGAAAGAGTTGGTTTTACGCGATTTTGATTAAGATTTTACGCTTTGGCGGGTTTTGCGGAGAGACTGGGATTCGAACCCAGGGTACACTTTTGGCGTACACACACTTTCCAGGCGTGCTCCTTCGACCACTCGGACACCTCTCCAGGATTTACGGTTTCTGAGGCGTGATCTACGAAAAAAACAGGTAAAAGTAATATCGTTAAACCTGAAAAAATCGTAAATCCTAAATCGTCAATCGTAAATTGATTTCAGGGTGCAAAGGTATTAAAAATATTGGAATCTCAAACAGTCATTTCACCACGAAGGGAGGTTTGCAGCAGTTGTCTGACACTTTCGGCTGAATAACCGCAGCCAAGGAGGTACATCAGCTTGGTAACTGCCGACTCGGTGGTGATGTCGTAACCACCGATGACTCCGATCTTTCCGAGGCCAGCACTGGTTTCATATTTCCCCATATCGACTGCGCCACCTTTACACTGGGTCACATTAAAAACGACAAGGCCGCGGGCGGTTGCATCCTGCAGCTGATCGAGGAACCAGGGGATGGTAGGTGCGTTACCGGCGCCAAAGGTTTCCAGGATAACGGCTTTCAGTCCTTTCGTATTCAGAATGGCCTCAACCACATTGGGCGAAATACCAGGATAGAGCTTAAGAATGGCGATGTTTTCGTCGAGTTCCTTATGAACCCTTAATTTCTTAAAGTTGGGTTTTAAAATGAGGTTACGGTGATACTTGATATGAACTCCGACCTCGCCAAGCAAAGGATAATTTCCGGATACGAAGGCCTTGAAATTCTCTGCATTGAGTTTGCTCGTCCGGTTACCACGGTACAACTTGTTCTCAAAGCATATGGCCACTTCAGGTACCACCGGGGTGTCGATCTCCTTGGCAGCGGCGATTTCAACCGCATTGATGAAGTTTTCTCGGCCATCGGTGCGCACCATGCCGATCGGCAGCTGCGAACCGGTAAAAATCACCGGTTTATTCAGATTTTCAAGCATGAAACTTAGTGCCGAAGCGGTATAGGCCATGGTGTCGGACCCATGAAGTACCACAAATCCATCATAATCTTCATACTTTTCTTCGATGACGCTGGCCAGGTGAATCCAGAAGTCGGGATTCATGTTCGATGAATCTAGCAATGGTTCAAAGGTGAAAAAATCAATCGTACAATTGAAATTCTCCAGCACCGGGAGATATTTGTATAAAATATCAAAGGTCAGGGGCTTCAGTGTCATGGTCTTGGGATCCTGGACCATGCCGATGGTACCCCCGGTATAAATGACTAAAATATTTGTTTTTCCGATCATTTTTTTAATTACGAATTACGAAATACGATTTTTTCATCTTAAAACCTTTTACAATTTCAAATCCCCAAATTCTCAAATTCCGAACAATCTTGTCGCATTGCCCGTTGTCACCCCGGCAACCTCCACCAAAGATACGTTTTTTATTTCAGCGATTTTTTGAGCAATGAGGGGAATATAGGCAGGCTCATTCCGCTGACCGCGATGGGGAACCGGGGGTAGCCATGGCGCATCTGTTTCAAGAAGCAGGTTCTCGAGCCCGGAGTTTTCAACCACAGCCTGCAGCCCGGAATTTTTATAAGTCACCACCCCGCCGATGCCGAGCATAAATCCAAGTTTTATGGCCCGGTTTGCCTGTTCTGTATTGCCGCTGAAGCAATGAAATATTCCGCGGATCCCGGGATTGTTACGTTTCTCCAGGATGTCAAGTGCTATTTCCATGGAATTGCGGGTGTGAACTACGATTGGCAGATCATATTGCAATGCCATGTCCAGCTGATGGTTGAATGCCATACGCTGCTCCTTCTCATGGGTTTTGTCCCAATACAAATCAATCCCGGTCTCCCCGATGGCATAGAATTTCAATTCCGGATTTGAAAGATAGTTTGCGACACTATCGATCTCATCCATGTAATTCTCTTTCACTGAGGTTGGATGAAGCCCCATCATGGGATAACATAAATGAGGGAATTCAGCTGCAACCTCTAACATTTTCTCATGGTACAACCTATCGATGGCCGGCAGGAAAAGCCGGGTGACGAGGCTCACCTCTGCACGTTGCATCATGGCTTCGCGGTCGTGATCAAACTCTTCCGCGTAAAGGTGGGTATGTGAGTCGGTGAAGAACAATAAATTTCAGATTTACGGTTTACGATTTACGATTTTGAATTTTCAGGCTTTCCGTTAAGAAACGCAATAATTTCAGGGAGGACGATCTCATTCATGCACCGGAAATGCTTTTTTGGGCATTTTTTGTGGCCGAGTTTGCTGCAAGGCCTGCAGGAGAGTCCTTTTACTTCAGCGATCAGGGAATTTGATTTGAATTCCTCCGGCAGAAAGGGCGTCATGCCGAATGCCGGGATGGTGTTCCCCCAAACAGATACGACAGGCTTTTTGAATGCAGCAGCCACATGCATCAGCCCGGTATCGTTCGACAACACGGCAAAAGATTGCCTGATCAGTGATGCCGACTGGTTGATGTTGTAAAGCCCGCAACCATTGTAAACCAGGTTTCCGACAGCGCTGCCTATCTGTTCACCGCGATCCCTGTCTTCTTTTCCGCCGAGCAGAATTACCGGGTGTGCAAGTTTTTGGCATACCTCGATAACCTTCCCGGCCGGTAAAATCTTGGTATTGTGCTTGCCCCCGATGACAATGGCAACGAATCCCCTATGGTGTGTTGCCGGAAGTGTGCCAGTTACAACTTCATCCGCAGCCGGGATGTAATAGTCAAGCCCGTGCCCGTCATATTTTACGCCAAGTTGCAATGCAGCCTTAAAATACCGGTCAACAATGTGGATATCAGGCAGCAGGTTTAATTTGAGGTTTACAGTAAGCCATTTCTTAAAATTCAGTTTCGGAAAGGATGCCGACCTGATCCCCAGCCTTGATTTTACGATGGAAGAACGGTAATTCTTATGCAGGTCAACAATGAAATCAAATCCCTGGGATTTAAGTTGCGGTATAAGTTCCCCGAAATTGTGATCATACAGCCACAGGGTATCAACGTTTGGATTTGCCTGTATGACTGGCGCAAATTGTTTTTTGGTCAGGAAATGGACCTCCGCACCAGGTAGTTGCTGCCTGATGCATCGCACCAGGGCGCTGGTAAGCACAATGTCGCCAATGGAGCTGAACCGTATGACCAGAATTTTTTTTGGTGATTCAACCATTCCGTGTAATCTCAATTGCGTTTTAAGATTGTATAAGCAGTCATGGCATATGCAGGCCATCATTAACTAATCTGAACCAGGCCTGCTGCCAGACATTTTCAAATTTTCAAATCAACAGATTATCATCTTATAAAAACATTATTCTCCCGCTCATACCCGATGCTGGTTTCCGGTCCGTGCCCCGGGTATACTGCGGTTTCATCGGGCAGGGTGAAAAGTTTGGTTTTGATGCTCGTCATCAGCTGATCAAAATCGCCTGATGGTAAATCGGTACGGCCAATCGTCTCTTTGAACAATACATCCCCGGTGATGACAAATCCCTGGTGTTCGTTGTAAAAACAAACGCTGCCCTCGGCATGCCCGGGTGTGTACAGCACCTTCAGGGTTGAATTGCCCCAATGTATTGTTTCGCCGTCACCGAGAAACCGCTTTGGTTCAGGAACCCGGTCGATCGCAAACCCGAAGGAGGAGCCTATTTCCCTGAGGACATGCAGCAGGAATACTGAACTTTCATGGTATTCGGGATAAATCCCATAAGTTTGGGCGATGAAATCGTTCCCCAGCACGTGATCAATATGGCAATGGGTATTAAGATTGCGGACAAGTTTCAATTTTTTTCCTGAGATAAAGGAGGACAGCTCCTCCTGCTCCCCTGTATCGTAACAGGCCGCATCGATGATGATGCATTCACCGGTTTCATCATAAAGCAGCCAGGTGTTGACCATGAAGTTGTTGAAGACGAATTTTTCTATGTTGATCATCCAGATTACGTTGTTTGACTTGATTTGCAAAGATATGAAAATGCAGCCAGGTGGCCGGCACATTGAAAATAATCGTACTTTAGCGACTCCATTTAATACTCTTGTACAACTGGATATGACTCAGGATGCATGCGTGAAAAGAGGTTTAAAAAGCCGGACCGGAGCATGGATCATTTTTGCCTGTATCTTGTTGTTTTCAGTTCCCGGCCAGGCACAGTTTTACAATGGCTCACAGCTGATTTTCGGAAAAAGCAGGGTTCAGTACAACGATTTTTTGTGGCTTCATTTTCGTTTCGAGAAGTTCGACACCTACTTTTACCTGAATGGCAAAGAGCTGGCGCTTTATACCAGCGAATATGCCGACAAACACATCAAGGAGATTGAGTTGTCGCTGCAGTCGAACCTGGAGGAAAAAATCCAGTTCATCATTTTCAACAAGCTTTCCGACCTCAAGCAAAGCAATATAGGGTTGTTTGGTGATTGGGACTATTATAATACCGGGGGTGTCACGCGGATTATCGGCGGTCGTGTGCTCCTGTTTTTCGACGGGAACTATGAGCATTTTGACCAGCAGATCAGGGCGGGTATCGCACAGGTTATCCTCAACAACATGATTTACGGTACCGGGATAGGGGCACAGATAAAAAACAATGCCTTGTTTACAGTTCCCGAATGGTACATGAACGGGCTTATCTCCTTTATTTCGCGGAAATGGGATTCAGAGATCGAAAACCATGTAAGGGATGCCATTCAAAACAGGCAATACGATAAATTCAACGGCCTTACCGGAGCCGAAGCTACCTTTGCCGGGCATTCCCTTTGGCACTATGTGGCCATGAAATACGGGGCCTCCTCCATTCCGAACATTGTTTACATGGCCCGGCTCAGCAGGAATGTAGAACGGGGATTTCAGTATGTTATCGGTGTCAGCTTTCAGTCGGTGGTGCAGGAATGGCTTGCATTTTACAGGGAGATTTACACCAACCAGGAGATTGGGCGCACCATGCCGCAGGGCGGGATGATCAATAAAAGGAAGAAACCCGACCGGGTGTACCGTGCATTGAAAATCTGCCCCGATGGTGAGAAATTTGCCTACGTTACCCACAACCTGGGCATCTACAAGGTTTTTATACAGGATACCGAAAAAGGGAAAAAGAAGCGGGTTTACCGCGGAGGATACCGTTTAGCCGACCGGCCCGATTACAGTTACCCGCTTATTGCCTGGCATCCCAGCGGAAGGGTATTGGCAATCCTGGTGGAACGCAAAGGGGAGATCTGGCTCTATTTTTACAACCTGGACGACCGGAAGTTTGAACATCAGATCCTGGCCAATTTTCAGAAGGTGCTCGATATTTCCTATTCGGATGATGGCACCCTGATGGTTTTCTCCGCAATCCAGAAAGGCCAGTCGGATATCTTCGTATACAATATCGCCTCCGGCTCGCACGAACAGGTTACCAAGGATGTTTATGATGACCTGAATCCCAGGTTTATCAATTATTCCAGCGATATTATCTTCTCTTCGAACCGGTTGAATGATACGATCCGGTTTGATGATCCTGTGAAGATCGATGATTTACAGTATTTCAATGACCTGTTCCTGTATAACTACAATGCTAAACGCCCTGTGTTGCAGCGCCTCACCAATTCGCCCGACGCGCATGAAACCCAGCCCCAGCCTTACGGGGATAACTATTTTACCTTCCTGAGCGATCAGAATGGTATTGTAAACCGCTATCTTGCCAAATATGACAGCGCCATATCGTTCATCGATACGACCACGCATTACCGTTATTTCACCACGACATACCCTGTTACCAATTATTCGAGGAACATCCTTGAACAGGATATTTCTCCGAAAGCCGCCAAATTAGGGGAGGTGATATTTTTGGACCGGAATTACCGGATGTACACCTCCGATCTTGTCAAGCCAGCCCATGTTTCATCGGTTAAAGTTGAGCCATCATTTTTCAAAATATACAAGGCAAATTCGCAAGTTAAACCACCGGAAGTGTCAGCCCCCGACAGTGGTCTCAGGCTGGCAGAGCCATTCAAGGCCGAAGGAAAAAAGCATTTCACCGTTGTAAGGCAAAGCGAGGTCGTCAACCAGATACTATCGCGCATGGATACCTCGCAGCAGTTTATTTTGCAGCAGGGCGGGGATTTTGAACTCACCACCGACTCCATGGCCAGTAATCTGCTGGCGCTTTATAAATCGATGCAGATAAAAAACATACAGCGAGGCACCAATGGAAAAGATTCAGTCAATAAGTATAAAACGGCCAAGCAGCTGAATTATAATGTGGAGTATTACATTGACCAGATGGTTACCCAGATTGATTTCACCTATCTGAATTTTGCGTATCAGCCCTTCACAGGAAGCCTGGTGCCTGTTTTCGTAAACCCCGGCCTGAATGCCCTGTTGATGGTGGGGATCACCGACCTGATGGAAGATTACCGAATCAGCGGCGGGGTCAGGCTGAATGTAAACCTTACAAATAATGAATACCTTTTCAGCTATGGGAATTATAAGCGCCGTGTCGATCATCAGATCGTATTTCACCGGAAAGCAGTGGAGGAGGTGGGTTACTATTCGCTGATCAGGCACCGGATCCATGAACTGTATTATGTTGCTACCTATCCATTTAATCCCGTATTGAATGTCAAGGGTACTGCAGCCATACGCTACGACCGGGCGGTCTTCCTCTCAACCGATCAGTTTAACCTGAAACAGCCCGATATTCATGATGTATGGGGAAGTATCAAAGGCGAATTGACCTATGACAATACCCGCAGCCTTGGATTAAACCTGTATCAGGGCACGCGATATAAATTATTTGGTGAATATTACCAGTTGATGAATACTTCAGGAAACAACCTGGTTGTTGTTGGCATGGATATCCGTAATTACCAGCGGGTCCATCGGACGCTTGTCTGGGCCAACCGTTTTGCCGCCAGCACATCCTTCGGCAGCAATAAACTCCTTTATTATATGGGCGGTGTGGATAACTGGTTGTTTCCGACATACAATATCACCACACCTGTGGCCTTTGATCAGAATTACGCCTTTCAGACCCTGGCAACCAATATGCGCGGCTTTCCCCAGAATATCCGGAATGGGAACAGTTTTTTTGTTTATAATACGGAATTGCGCTGGCCGGTGTTCAGGTATCTTTTTAACCGGCCGATCAGGTCCGACTTTATCAATAATTTCCAGCTGGTTTTATTCGGCGATGTGGGCACAGCGTGGACAGGAACATCGCCATGGTCGGAGGACAACCAGTTATTCACCCAGTATATATACCGGAATCCCCTGTTCATCAAAGTTGAAATGCAGAAGGATCCCCTTGTTGAGGGATTCGGTTTTGGCGCACGTACACGGCTCTTTGGTTATTTTCTCAGGGGAGACCTGGCCTGGGGTGTGGAAGATGGCCGCATCGGCAAACCAATCTTTTATTTCTCACTCAGTCTTGATTTCTAGCCATGGATCATCCCGAGCAACGTATGGTGGATTTTATCAGGGAGCATCATATATTAACATTGGCGACAGTGCGGGATAATGTTCCCTATTGCGCAACATGGAAAGGGAGAAAACTACTTTGCGTTCACTTCGGGACATGAAGCAAGGCATATACGGGATGCAGTGGAGGGTAATAATTACAAAGTGGCAGGAGCCATCGCTCTCGAAACCCCGATCATCGGGAAAATCAGGGGCATTCAGTTTACCGGGATAATGAGGGAACCGGAAGGCGATGAATTAACAAAGGTAAGATCCGCTTACCTCAAGCGGTTCCCGGTTGCCCGCCTTATGCCGGAACTGCACCTGTGGATACTGGCTCCCGATTTTATTAAAATGACCGATAACCGGCTTGGTTTTGGTAAAAAATTGATCTGGAATGCATAAAGAATTAATGAAATCAAGACCTGCCGTGCCTGAGATGAATTATTAAAGTCTATGTTTTTTGAAGTCAGGTGTTTACCCTGTAACCCCCCCCCGGATGTTAATAACTAAATTCAGCTAAACCCGTACTTCGTTGTATATTGCCTCCTCAAATTATCCCCCGGAAATTTATTGAAATGTTCGAAAGAACAGATAGTTAGAAAAATTAGTTACATAGCAGATAATCCTGTTCATGCATGGAAAACAATACGATGGTAAATAAGGAAAAGGATCAAAGCACAGACTATTATCATGAGGTATTGGCGAAAAGGATCCGTCCCAAAGTTACGATTGAAGAATTGGAGATGAAAGACAAGAAAGTAGAGGAAACAACGCGTACGATTTATTCTTTTGCAGAGGTAATAGAGAAATCAACAGCATATTTTAATGGCGACAGCCTGGCCGCAAACGTATGGGCAAATAAGTATGCCCTTAAAAATTCAGAAGGGCATTTGTTTGAATTGACCCCGGATGACATGCACCGGCGCATTGCACGTGAAATTGCAAGGATCGAAAAAAAATACCCCAACCCGATGAGTGAGGAGGAACTCTTCGACCTCATGCGGCATTTCAAATACATCGTGCCCCAGGGAAGCCCGATGGCCGGTATTGGCAATGACTTTCAGATCGGTTCGCTCTCCAACTGTTTTGTGATCGGCAACGAAGGCGCTTCTGATTCCTATGGCGCCATCATGAAAACGGATGAAGAGCAGGTGCAGCTAATGAAGCGCAGGGGAGGCGTAGGCCATGATCTTTCGCATATCCGTCCAAAGCATAGCGAGGTGAAAAACAGCGCCCTTACCTCCACCGGGATTGTGCCCTTCATGGAACGCTATTCGAATTCCACCCGCGAAGTGGCCCAGGAAGGCCGGCGTGGGGCCCTGATGCTGAGCATCTCGGTCGTGCATCCCGACGCCGAACATTTCATCGACGCAAAACTGGAAGCAGGCAAAGTGACTGGCGCCAACATATCGGTGAAACTGACCGACGAATTTATGCGGGCTGTCGTGAATGACTCCGAATTTGTCCAGCATTTTCCCATCGATTCGCCAAACCCGGCAGTGAAGAGACCGATGCGCGCCCGCGAACTCTGGAGTAAAATCGTGCACAATGCCTGGAAATCGGCCGAACCCGGGATATTGTTCTGGGATACCATTATCAGGGAATCTATCCCCGATTGTTACGCCGATCTGGGTTTCCGTACGGTGTCAACAAATCCCTGCGGCGAAATACCCCTCTGTACCTACGACAGTTGCCGGCTCCTGGCCATCAACCTTTACAACTACGTCGACAAGCCCTTCACGGCAGAAGCAAGCTTTGATTCGTCCCTGTTCATTTCGCATGTGCATAAAGCCCAGCGTATCATGGACGATATCATCGATCTGGAACTGG
Organism: uncultured Draconibacterium sp.; assembly: GCA_964590675.1. Classification (GTDB taxonomy): domain Bacteria; phylum Bacteroidota; class Bacteroidia; order Bacteroidales; family FEN-979; genus CAIVAT01. The sequence goes on along the minus strand of CAZPWZ010000016.1, from coordinate 4,966 downwards.
AAAAGATCGATCGGATCCTGGCTAAAATAGATAAAGATCCTGAAGGCGAAGATATTAAAGCCCGTGAACGTAATATGTGGCTGAATATCAAGAAAAAAGCTATCCAGGGCAGAAGAACCGGTTTCGGCATCACCGCCGAAGGCGACATGCTGGCAGCCCTGGGAACCCGTTATGGATCGGATGAAGCGACCGATTTTTCGGTAGAGGTGCATAAAATCCTTACGATTGAAGCATACAGGTCATCGGTAACGATGGCCAGGGAACGCGGACCCTTCCCCATTTATGACACGGAAAGGGAAAAAAACAATCCCTTCATTCAACGGATCAAGGATGCCGCCCCCGATGTGTATGAAGACATGGTGAAATACGGCCGCCGCAATATGGCAATGCTTACGATTGCACCCACAGGATCGGTCAGTATCCTAACCCAGACAACCTCCGGGCTCGAACCGGTTTTTGCCGTGAACTATAAGCGCCGCCGTAAGGTGAATCCCAATGATAAAAATGTCAAGGTCACCTTCAAAGATGAAGTTGGAGATACCTGGGAGGAGTACAATGTTTTCCATCATAATTTTGTGACCTGGCTTACGGTGAACGGATACAATGTGGAGGAGGTGTCGCGCATGGATGAAAAGGATCTCAAGCCCATCATACAGGAATCACCGTTTTACAAGGCTACCGCCAATGATGTGGATTGGGTGGCAAAGGTAAAAATGCAGGGTGCCGTTCAGAAATGGGTCGACCATTCCATCAGCGTTACGGTCAATGTCCCCAACGATGCCAAAGAGGAGATGATCAGCACCATTTATGAAACAGCATGGAAGGTGGGTTGCAAGGGAATGACCGTATATCGCGACGGCTCCCGCGCCGGAGTTTTGGTCAATAATGATCCGAATGAGAAGAAGGAAAAATCAGAGATCGATGAATTCCGCGAAACCAAAGCCCCCCATCGTCCCGATCGCCTCGAAGCCGACATCGTAAGGTTTCAGAACGATCATGAAAAGTGGGTGGCCGTCGTAGGAATCCTCAACGGGAGACCTTATGAGATATTTACCGGGGTTGCCGAAGATTTCTGGATCCCGACCTGGGTTCAGAAGGGCTGGATCGTGAAAACCCGCCCCGATGGCGTGGGTTCACGTTACGATTTCCAATTCGAAGACCGCCAGGGATATAAGATTACGATTGAAGCGTTGTCCCGGTCATTCAACAAGGAATACTGGAACTACGCCAAACTGATCTCCGGGATCCTGCGGCACGGAATGCCGCTCCCATTCGTGGTTAACATCATCTCCAAACTCCACTTCGAGGTCGATTCAATCAATACCTGGAAGAACGGAGTAGAACGTGCGCTGAAAAAATTCATTCCGGACGGAACGAAAGCTGCTGAACATGCCTGCCCAAAATGCAGTGACCAGAACGGACTGGTATACCAGGAAGGTTGCCTTGTATGCAAGAGCTGCGGTTATTCCAAATGCGGTTAATCGTCAGAATTTTTTCTTGTGATAATCAAAGGTTGTGTTATCACGCAAGTCCTTGATTCTTTTTGCTATCAGCACAAAAGCTTCCATCCTGTTGTCAAAAAACCACTTGATGGCTGCCTGCTTACCACGGCACGCATCTGCAAATACAACAAAGAAGGGATGTTTGTTTTTCTGTAGCCATGCATAGGCCTGGACATTTTCATCAATAGCCGCATCCAGGGCAGCAAGGTGAAAGAATTTGTTCTTGAAAAGCCAGGCCGTAGCCTCTTCGCTGCCCCTGATTGCATGGGCAAGTGCTGCCACCTCGGGAAAACCATTCTTAAGGAGCCATTCGGCAATCTCCTGGTTCCCGTTAACAGCCTCACCAAATGCCAGCCAGATCTTTGCCGGGTAGTAGAATTTATCCATGACGACAGATTAAATAGGGAATTAGGAATGCAAAGTTAAAGAGGAATTCGTCACGTATCCCGCGTCCCGTGTCCCGTGTCCCATGTCCCGCGTCCCGCTTCCTATGTTCCGTGTCCTTTCCTATGAGTAAACCTGAACATCCAGTCCTGCATCCCTGACCTTTTGTGCAATTTGTTCCAGCTCTGTTACCTCAATCTTTTCCAGGTTATGCACCGGAGTGGCCCGGGCAATAGGATAGATCATCACCAGCTTGGGTTTTATTCGTGTCAGAAGATCCAGCCAGCCCTTTACCTCGCGATCGGTCGTGTTGTCGACGGTCTCACCCTTGAACCTGCCACGCAGGAACATACTCTGGATGATCAGGTTCCCCTGGAATTTTTGCAAATTCGCTGCCATAGTTTCAAAATTGACCGGCAGAACCGGGTTGTTGATCAGCCGAAACATATGTTCATCCCCTGCGTCAAGCTTGAGAATGTTATTATCCAGTTTCAGCAGGGCCTGAAAAACGACGTCATTATGGATCATGCTGGAATTGGAAAGCACTGTTACCTTTGCGTTTGGAGCAAGAGCATCGCGCAGCACAATCGTGTCGTCAACAATTCCGGAGAATTCAGGATGCAGTGTCGGCTCTCCATTCCCGGCATAGGTTATGGAATCGGGCAGGTAATCCTCCTTATCCAGTTCCCGCAGGCGCTGTTCAAGGTACCCGGCAACTTCGGCCCGGGAGGGAAATTCCGGGTGCACGGCCAATTCGGGCGGCGTCCAGCCGCATTCGCAATAAATGCAGTTAAAGGAACAGTATTTCGAATGGCGCGGTAACAGGTTAACCCCAAGCGAAAGTCCGAGCCGCCGGCTGCGTACCGGTCCAAATATCACTTCATCAAACAGAAATCCAGCCATCCCGGTAATTTAGACTGCAAAATTCAATATTTTCAGCCGCAAATCCTAAAGTGATCATGGTAAAATTGATTACTTTTACAAGTTCAATGAGCAAACCCTTGATATCACTGAATGAAATAAAAGCGCCCATCAGGGAACACATCGAAGTTTTTGAAGGCAAATTCAGGGCTTCCATGAAAAGTTCCGTCCCATTGCTTGACACGATAACACGTTACATCATCAAGCGAAAAGGAAAACAGATGAGGCCCATGTTCGTATTCCTGTCGGCCGGAGTTTGCGGAACTGTGAATGAAAGCACCTTCCGGGCTGCCTCACTCATTGAACTCCTGCATACAGCCACGCTGGTGCATGACGATGTTGTTGACGATTCGAACCTGCGGCGTGGTTTTTTTTCACTTAATGCCTTGTGGAAGAATAAGATAGCCGTCCTGGTTGGCGATTATCTTTTATCCCGAGGTTTACTGCTTGCACTGGAGCAGGACGAATTTAAACTCCTGAAAATAGTCTCCAGCGCGGTCCGCGAGATGAGCGAAGGGGAGCTGCTGCAAATGGAAAAAGCCAGGAAACTCGACATCCGGGAGGATATCTATTTTGAAATTATCCGCAAAAAAACGGCCACGCTGATTGCCTCCTGCTGTGCCTGCGGAGCGTCATCGGTGAATGTTACCGAAGATCTTATCAAAAGGATGTGGACCTTTGGTGAACATGTCGGTATCGCCTTCCAGATCAAGGATGACCTGTTTGATTACGAGCGCAGCAATGCCACGGGGAAACCCAATGGTACCGATATCCGCGATCAGAAAATGACCCTTCCGCTGATTTACCTTCTCAACCATGCCGATTTTATGGAGAAGCGATGGATTATCAATACGGTGAAAAATCACCACAATGATGCGGACAAAGTATCGAAGCTGGTCGGCAAGGTGGTTGAGCGCGGGGGAATTGACTATGCCCGTGAAAAAATGCTCGAATACCGTCAGAAATCTCTGGATATCCTGGCGACATTTCCCGATAATCAGTACCGGACATCCCTTGAACAACTGGTGCTCTTCACCACTGAACGAAATACCTGATTTAGCTGCACTCAGGCTTTTTTCAAGGTGAATCCAAAGGTGGTACCCACGCCGATGGCGCTGCGAACATTGATGATTTGATCATGTGCCTCCACGATATGCTTGACGATGGCCAATCCGAGCCCCTTCCCTTTTTTAGTTGCAGCCCTGCCCTGGCTGGTCCGGTAGAACCTTTCAAAAACCCGCTCAAGGTCTCCGGAATCAATCCCGATCCCGTTATCGGTAATCTCGGTGAGGATGTTCTCATCCATGTCAAAAAAGGTGATCTTGGTCCGTCCGCTATCTTTATTCCCGTACCGGATCGAATTATCAATAATATTGGTAAGAACCTGCCTGATCTTGTCTTTGTCGCCCTCGACCATCACTGCTTTACCGGGATCATTCACCATAAGCAGGATGTCGTGCTTACTGGCTTTCATTTCAAGCATTTCGGTCACCTCCCTTGTAAGACCGGCGATATCGAAACGGGTGATCCTCAGCTTCATCTGGCCCGATTCAAGCTGTGAAATCTCATCCAGGTCCTCGATTATCCTTACCAGCCGTTCAATGCTTTTTTCAGTCCGCTTCAGGTATTCCCTGTTGACGGCAGGATCTTCCAGTCCGCCATCAAGCAGGGTGGACACATATCCCTGGATATTGAATAATGGTGTTTTGAGCTCATGAGAAACATTCCCGATGAAATCGCGGCGGTACTGCTCCAGCCGCCTGAGTTGCTCAATTTCCCGCTGTTTTTCTGATTCGCAGTTGTCGACCTCCGATTGAACATGGTCGATGATGTTGTTTGCCGGCTGGGTAAACGGGTATTCCCTTTTTCCCACTTTTACCGTATGTATCGATTTGTATATCAACCGGATCTTACTGTAGATAAATTTTTCGAGGGTATAGCGGAAAATGGAATAGGTAATCAGGAAGAGAACGCCCGAACTTGCAGCAAGAGCAATAAAAGTGTACAAATGGCTGAAAGCATTTGTAAAGATGATGCCGACCGACAATAATAAAAGAATGATATAACTCCCTGTGATGATCAGGGAATTCAGTAATGCCAGGTTCCTGGGTTCATTAAATTTCATGCTTCGTCGAATTTGTAACCGACTCCCTTGATTG